>CALFSV010000095.1 GCA_937916485.1 uncultured Paracoccaceae bacterium
CGCACAAAGGTTTTACTTAAGTCTCTTTTGAAGAGTCACTGATTTATCACACAGTGTTTTATCACACAGTGTGGCAGAGGGTGTTGTCAGACGAATGAGAACTCGCATCGGATTGCAAGCGCAGCCTGAGCCTATGCGCTCAATAATTGACGCCACTCAGTAAGAACGGTGATTCGATTGAACTTGAGCGGAAAACGAACATAAAGCATCACAGCCAGGCGGATGATCTTAGAGATCGTTTTAAAGTACCTAAATGGGGAGTGTTTTGTCATACGGAGAGACTACGAAACCGCACGACCCGTCTCAAGTTAGATTTGTCTGACAGTACCATTGTTTTTAAACAAACTCTCTTTCTACACGCCCCTTAAATTCCTTTGCAAAAAACTCTTCACCATTCAAATATGATTTAAGTGTATGCTTAGTATATAAATTTTCAACATCACAAGTCATTTCAGCCGTTACATGCGTACGCCACATCTGACCCATTCGCCCCCCAGTTTGTTCCCACTCTGCTGTCGCTTTTGCCGAAGTTGGATCATCTGGGTGAATGTAAAAATTTTCTTTCATCCATGAACCGGAAATCAACCCGTGGGTTAAATCTTTGTTCTCTCCGTTGTCAGCAAAAATTGAGGTCGTGACAATACCAGTCTTTACATCTGTTGCAGTGGCTCGGTCATAGGATGCTGGCCGCAACTCTTCCGTCTTCCATGGTGGAGCGCCAACTGGCTCTTCGAATTCAATTTCATCACCAGTATTTGTAATCGGTCGCGAAGGAATTTCTATGGATCCATAATGAATGGAAACTTCGGCTTTTTCTGGCGATGGCCAAATTTTTGGCCAATAGCAAGTTGAAACGGCGATCCGTAGCCTGTGATCGGCTGGAATGTTATATGCAATCTGATCTAAACTTAGTTGAACATCATACCTCTGGTGTGGAGATAACTCGCTCGGATGTTCATGGGATGTATGATGCGTGAGATTTAAAACACCATAAGTAATTAAAGCACTGGTTCCATCCGGTCGCAGATCGTTTAACCGAACGACTAACTGAGCTTTGGGCTTGTCTGAGGAAACATTCAAGCGAAGGATCGGTGCGCCAATGATGTCAATGCTGTGATTTAAAGGTTCTCCATCAAAGCATGCGGAGGATGCGTCATCTAACGCTTGTTCGTCTGGCAATTCGGCTGCAAAGGCAAAAGGGAAGTATTCTCCGCTAGATTGGCCGCAATGTTCGGGAGATTTCACTTTGATTTCGAAATTGGTTGAGCTGTTGCATAAACCATCCGGACAAAGAAATAGCTTTTTTTTGTTGATGTTTGATGAAGGCCAATCTTGTTCCGAGATCCACCGACCGGGCCGTGTCTCATACCATCTTGCCGGGCTAACTGATTCCATGACATAGGCGCGGTAATCTGGATCAGATTCTACGTGTGTTTCTATCCCTTTCAACCATTTGTCCCACCACCGCTTAGATTCTTGAAGAAACCCAATAGCTGGCTTTGGTCCCGCATAATGGGGATACTTATGGTTCCAAGGACCAACAATGCCTTTTACTGGCGAGGTTAGGTTTTCAACCAAATTGGCGATCGTATTGCGGTATCCATCGTGCCATCCGCCCACGGATAAAACTGCGGCCTCTACGCGACTAAAATCCTCGCAAATGGAGCCATGTTTCCAGTAATCATCACGTTTTTGATGGCCTAACCAATCAATCCAATTGAAAGGTTGGTTCTCTAATCTGTTTTTCCAAATAGATGTCCATTTATCACCGACAATTTTCGGATCAGGTGGGCGTGAAGAATAAGACATCATGTTCACTGACCAACCAAAATTCTCTAATAATAGGCTGCCCCCTTTAAAGTGAATGTCGTCCGCATAGCGATCAGCAGAAGAGCAGATCGTAATAACAGCTTTTAGAGCTGGTGGACGCAAGGCAGCAACTTGAAGCCCGTTAAATCCTCCCCAAGAGATGCCTTGCATGCCGACGTTTCCATTGCACCATTTCTGGCGTGCAGCCCAAGCAATGACATCACATGCGTCTTGCAGTTCTTGTTTGGTGTATTCATCTGTCATTAGACCTTCTGATTCACCGTTTCCGCGCATATCTGTCCGAATGCAGCAGTAACCTTGGCCCGCCATCCAAGGGTGGCTAAACTGGTCCCGTACGATGGTACCATCACGTTTCCGATAAGGTAGATGTTCTAAAATCACCGGCACAGGGTTTCTAGCTGCATCTTCCGGCATCCAAACACGCGCGGATAATCGACAACCATCGGGCATCACAATGCCCATATCCTGATGTTCTATAATTTTGCGTGGGAAAATGGTTTCGTATCTCATTTGATCATCCAATTTTAAAAAAAGCGACCAACGATTTGGCCGCTTTTTCTAGCCACTTTATCTGATTGGGGTCCTTACGCAAACCACCAACGTTCAGATACTTTGTTCCCATCGTTGATCCAATTCGCTGCAACATCTGGACCATGGGTCAATTTTTTGCTGTGTGCATGGATATAGTTTGCCCACATAGCAACTATCGCGCCACCATCATCGTGAAGCAAGCGTTGTGCTTCAAAATACTGACTGCGACGTTTGGCTTCGTCTGTCTCAGAACGGGCTTCGGTGATAACAGCGTTGAAACGATCTGCCGCTGGCGTATCTCTCCATGCTGTATCATTCCAGTTGTTGTCAGATGTATAAGCAGAAGAGTACATCCAGTCTTGGGTCGGACGACCACCCCAATAACAGGCACACCAGCCTTTTTTGTTCCAAACGTTTGACCAATAACCATCATTTGGTTCGCGGACCAATTCGATATCAATGCCTGCTTTCTTGGCAGAAGCAGCGATCAATTGGCCAGCATCTACGGCGCCTGGGAATGCAGCATCTGCAACAGAAAGCTGAATTGGGCCAGAGTGACCAGATTTTTTATAGTGTGCGGCCGCTTTTTCTGGATCGAATGTACGTTGAGCAATATCCGTGTTCAAGAATGGCATCGCCGCAGAAACTGGAATATCGTTTCCAACAACACCGTGGCCAAGAAGGATTTTTTCTACCAGTTCATCTCGATCAATAGCATATTTCAATGCCGTACGAAGTTCCGCATTACCAAATGGCTCTACATTAAGGCGCATAGGAAACGTATAGTGCTGGGTGCCTGTTGTTTCCAAGATATTCAGCGATGGAACACGGGCCAACAAATCAACTGTTTTGGGATCAACATTGTCGATCAAGTCAACGTCTCCATTCATCACCGCCGATTGGCGGGCTGTTCCATCAAGAATTGAGATTATTTCGACTTCGTCGAAATGTGCATGTCCTTCTTTCCAATAGTTTGGATTCCGGATGAATGTAGACCGTACACCTGGCTCATACTTTTGCAGCATGTAGCCGCCAGTGCTATTATCTTGCTGCGTCGCGTCGACGTTTCCATCTCCATCAGATGCCATAATCATAAAGTGATAGTCGCTGACTATATATGGAAAATCAGCATTTCCACTTTCAAGTTCAAAGATTACTCGATGATCGCCATCTTTTTTAATCTCTTTAACTGATGTAATCAGACCTTTTGCGGCTGACTTAGTATCTTCGCCACGGCTATAGTTGAATGTTGCGATAACATCATCTGCAGTCAAAGACTTTCCGCTGTGAAACGTAACGCCTTTTCGTAGGTTAAAAACCCAAGTTTTTGCACCAGCAGACGCTTCCCAGCTTTCAGCTAGTTCTGGGCGTAATTTGCCGTTATTTCCAACTTCGGTAAGATGGTTGCCGCGCGTATAAAGAACATTTTGCGAGAAGCCGTTGGTTGATGTTGATGGATCAATCGTATCTGTCGTGCCGCCATACCCTGTCCCGTGACGTAGCTTGCCGCCTTTTACAGGCGTCATGGCCATTACGTCTGTTGCCATTGTCATAGCAGCTGGCAAGACAACGCCTGCCGCCAGCATTGAAGTAATAAATTGACGTCGGCCAATTCGACCACTGCCAAGTTTTTCTTTTTGATCTTTAATAAACGCCTTTTTCATGTTGCGCATTTTATCCTCCCAGATTTTGTATTTAATTATTATGTTGTTCTAGTTCAACACGAACACAGTTTAAAAGGAAGTAAATTTTCTGGTACAAGAAATTTGATTTTGCAAAATTTTAAAAGCGTAAGCACGAGGTTTTGCGAAAGGCCCTTTACACTTAACATCTGGCTCGCTTAGCGTAATGCAAAAGAACTAAGCATTAGTTGCCAGTTTCGAGAGTTGGGAGGCACTCGTTTGAACCCAGTAATTACAACAATTGGACAGCGGCTAGGCCTTGGTATTTTAACCCTCTTTTTGGTTTCACTCATCATTTTTTCCGCTTTAACCATGCTTCCGGGCGATTTTGGTGAATCAGTTCTCGGCCAACAAGCCCTACCAGAAACTGTTGAAGCATTTCGCCGTGAATTGGGATTGGATAAACCCGCTTGGCAAAGATATCTTTCGTGGGTAGCTTCAGTGGCTCAAGGTGATTTAGGAACATCTTTTTCTGGCAGAGCTGCCTCTGGAAACGACAATTCTAGAATGGTAATTGACCTGGTGGCGCCTCGGCTAAAGAACACATTGTTTCTTGCAGGCGTGACGGCGGCAATTGCGGTACCGCTTTCTTTGTTTCTTGGTATTATGGCGGCATTAAAGCGCAATTCAATATATGACCGCACGGTCAATGCTGTAACCTTAACAACAATTTCTTTCCCAGAATTTTTCCTAGCATATGTGCTGATTGTACTGATGGCTAAGTATTTCCCAACACTTGCAAATGTCACCGAAGATATGCTCTTAGGCGAGCGTCTTTACAAAATCGCTTTGCCCTCATTGACCATGACCCTTGTAATTATCGCGCACATGATGCGCATGACGCGTGCCTCAATCATCAATCTACTTTCCAGCCCTTATGTTGAAATGGCCCAACTAAAGGGCGTTTCAAAATCTAAAGTTATCTTGAAACACGTGATGCCCAATGCTTGGGCACCGATCGCAACCGTTATTGCCTTCAATCTCGGGTATCTGGTGGTAGGTGTCGTCGTCGTCGAAGTTGTCTTCGTTTATCCAGGTATTGGTCAGTTGATGGTGGACTCTGTGAGTTCTCGCGATATCCCAGTTGCCCAAGCCTGCGCCCTAATATTTGCAGCAACCTATATATTATTGAACTTGCTTGCCGACATTATCGGAATTGTAACGAACCCAAGGCTTTTGCATCCAAGATGAATAAAAAAACAAAATATTCAGCGGCAGGTGAGGTCGGCGATGTCCGCGTCAGACGTACACGTTGGGGACGCATGAAAATTACACTTAGCAAAGCACCAATTTCTGCATGGTTCGGAATGTTTGTTGTGGCTTGTTATGCGTTCGTGGCCGTCTTCGCACCATTATTGGCTCCCTTTGGTGAGGCAGAAATATTTGCCAAAGCCGATTTGCCCTGGGCTTGGCACGACGGAAACGCAAAACACTTCTTTGGAACAGATCAAATTGGCCGAGACACGCTCTCTCGTCTAATTTATGGTGCAAGAAATACAATTGGAATTGCGTTGGTGACAACCTGTTTATCATTCTTGATTGGTGGCTCTTTAGGTTTGATTGCGGCGATTAACCGTTCTTGGTTGGATCAGTTTTTAAGCCGCGGTATCGATGTTCTGATGTCTATACCCAGCCTTATTTTTGCGCTCATGTTGCTCAGCATTTTCGGCTCCTCAATTCCTTCATTGATCATGATTATTGCTGTACTTGATTCGACGCGCGTCTATCGTTTGACACGGTCAGTAGCTATCAATGTGGCCATCATGGATTACGTAGAAGCAGCGACACTTCGCGGAGAAGGGCTTGAGTGGATCATGCGTCGCGAAATCCTGCCTAATATTATGACACCGCTTGTTGCTGAATTTGGTTTAAGGTTTTCATTTGTTTTTTTAACGATTGCGGCCCTCTCTTTCCTTGGCCTTGGAATTCAACCTCCAACAGCAGATTGGGGCTCTATGGTGCGTGATGGATCGCGGTTTATTCAATTTGTTGCATTCGATTGGACCCTTGCCTTGCCGTCATTGTTACCGGCTGGTGCTGTTGCGTTGCTAACGGTTGCTGTGAATTTTGTAGTCGATTGGTTCTTGCATATGACAAGTGGCTTACGTGATGAAATCTGATCCCAAAATCCGCGGCTCAAAAGACGACGTGCTATTGGACATGCGCAATGTTATAATTGACGGGTTTAGTGATGAACAATGGCACCCGATCATCAAAGGCGTTGATCTAACTCTTAGACGTGGTGAAGTCTTAGGTTTGATAGGCGAGTCGGGCGCAGGAAAGTCTACATTGGGCAAGGCGGCGATGGGCTACGCGCAACCGGGCTGCGCCATCAAGTCTGGTTCAATTGTGTTTGATGGAATTGATTTGTTAACCGCGACTGAAGCGGAGAAAATGGACTTGTGGGGGTCACGTATCGCATATGTTGCGCAATCTGCCGCAGCGTCTTTCAATCCTGCGCATCGTCTAATTGACCAAACAATTGAAGCGACGGTTGGGCATGCAGTAGCCACTGATATAGAGGCCCGAAAAGACGCTGTTGAGTTGTACGGCGCGCTTAGTTTGCCGGACCCAAAAGAGATCGGCCAACGCTACCCGCACCAAATTTCTGGCGGACAATTGCAGCGTGTGATGACTGCGATGGCAATGTCTCCGCGACCAGATCTCATTATTTTTGACGAACCGACCACAGCGTTGGACGTCACTACACAAGTTGAAGTTTTGTTATCGATACGTTCGATTGTCGAACGTTTTAATACTGCTGCAATTTATATCACCCATGACTTGGCAGTCGTCGCGCAAATGGCAGATCGTATTAAAGTTCTTCGGTATGGGGAAGAAGTTGAAGACGCGGAAACAAACACTATGTTAGAGTATCCCAAGGAGGATTACACTAAATCCCTTTGGTCTGTGCGAGCATTGGAAAAGCCAGAAGATCCGTCCGATGATATCGTTCTCGATATCAAAAACATCGACGCCGCATATGAAAAATCCGTTAAGGTCTTAAAAAACGTTTCTATTAAAGTTCCTAGAGGTCGAACCGTATCCATTGTTGGGGAATCTGGTTCTGGAAAATCTACTACAGCGCGCGTAGTGGCAGGCCTCATGCCACCTTTAGGGGGGACGATTACCTTCAATGGGCAAACTTTACCACCATCGATCAAAGAACGCAGCAAAGATCAACTGCGGCGCATTCAAATGATTTATCAGATGGCTGATACGGCGATGAACCCAAAGCAAACAGTCGGGGAAATCATCGGACGCCCCTTAAGTTTCTATCATGATATGTCTAGCGCTGAGGAAGAGCGCAGAGTTATAGATTTGCTAAAAATGATCGAACTGGATGAAACGTTTATAGACCGTTTGCCGAGTGAACTTTCAGGGGGCCAAAAACAAAGAATTTGCATCGCACGAGCGCTCGCAGCCGAACCCGAAGTTATTATTTGTGACGAAGTCACTTCAGCGCTTGATCAGGTTGTCCAAGAGGGCATTTTGACGCTTCTTCTTGAGCTCCAAAAAGAACTTGGAATTACATATCTGTTTATTACGCATGATATTGCAGTGGTTACCGCTATTTCAGATGAAATCGTTGTCATGTACCAAGGAGAGGTTATTGAACAGGGTTTGAAAAGTAAAGTTCTTCGCCCGCCTTATCCAGACTATACAAAATTGTTGTTAAATTCTGTTCCAGAGATGGATCCCAATTGGTTAGACAGGTTCGTAGATGCAAGAAATTCAGGCACCCAGAACATCAAGTAAAAGGCGAAATAAACGGGATAGTACAGTTCTTGATACCTTCTCCAACAAGCCGAATACTTCTGGGATACAAGGTGGAAAATACAAGCCTCTTGATAATGCGGCACTAGCAAATATAGACCAAGCCGCCCAAAGAATTTTATCATAAATTGGCATGTCAGAAGTACCAACGGTGCTGTCAGACGAATGAGAACTCGCATCGGATTGCTGGCGCAGCCTGAACCTATGCGCTCAATAATTGGCGCCACTCAGCGAGCGCAGTGGCGCGTTTCAGCTTGAAGTTGTCTCGTGAGTCGAAGTGGCGCTCCCGATTGAAATGGTTGTGCACCGAAGAGCAGATTGCAGCGAACTTCTGTAAACATCGGACCAAATCCATTCCACTAAAACCGAACTGTTTCATGGCTGATCTCACTACCTCGTTCGTGCAAAAGATCTTCCACATTACGGAGTGAGAGCGGAAAGCGAACATAAAGCATCACAACCAGGCGGATGATCTCTGGGCTTGTTTTGAAGTACCTAAATGGGGAGTGTTTTGTCATATGGAGAGGCTACGAAACCG
>CALFSV010000096.1 GCA_937916485.1 uncultured Paracoccaceae bacterium
CGTCCTTTTACGGGCGCACACAAATTCTGCGCGATATTGATTTCGGCGTAAAACAAGGATCGTGCGTCTGTGTTCTGGGTCGCAATGGCGTGGGCAAGACGACCCTGTTGCGCACGATCATGGGGCTTGTGGACAAGATGACCGGGACGCTGTCTGTTTCGGGCACCAACGTCACCAAAGCGCGAACAGACGAGCGCGCGAAGTTCGGGCTGGGCTACGTGCCGCAGGGACGGCAAATCCTTGGCAATTTCACCGTGCGCGAAAACATCCTGCTGGGCACCTTCGCCAAGACGGGGCGCGACGGCAAGGTGCCGGACATCTGCCTTGAGCTGTTTCCCTATCTTGCTGAAAACCTCAACCGCCGTGCCGGTGAGCTTTCTGGCGGACAACAACAACAGCTTGCCATTGCGCGGGCCTTGGCAGTCGATCCCAAAATCCTGCTGCTGGATGAACCCACCGAAGGCATCCAGCCCAACATCGTGGCCGAAATCGGGGAAACCCTTCGCATGCTCAACACCAAGATGGGCATCAGCATGATCCTGTCCGAACAACACATCAAAGTGGCGCGCGATCTGGGGGACCAATTCGTGATGATGGACAACGGGCGCATCGTCGAGGGTGGCGCCATAGCCGAGCTGACCGACGACATGGTCGAACGCCACATGACAGTTTGAAGACCTGAATTTCCAACAAAAAGGGAGAACGACATGCAATCCATTCCAAAGAAAGGAACGCCCGAGAGAGAAGCCCTGATTCAGGCCCATCTCGAGTGCACACAATCGATGAAAGGCGTGGCGGGATTTTCGATCCTGAAATGCGAAACGCCAGGCGACACGACCGTGATCTCGGGCGGCGTGCATGATGACCCGCTGCTCAAGCGTGTTTTGCTGCGTATGCGCGGTGAATCCATGGCCGGCAAGCTGATCATCATCTGCACCGAAGTGGAAAAGGAATGGCGCATTGGCCGTCTGTCCGGCGTACGTGGCGTTCCACCGGAATTCGTTGATGACCGCGTCTTTACCGACGAACAGGAAGTCCAGCACGAGATTTTCCTGATGCGTCTGGACGAGCTACCCGAAACCGCAGGCATGCCCGAGCATTACCAAGAGGGTTGGAAGCACCGTGACGACAACTGGCCTGTCACCTGATCCACGCCCCCGCCAAATCTGACAAACGCGCGAAAGCAGTGGCCAGAAAGCCAGCATGAGCGCAAGCCAAACGAGGAATAGACAATGACTGCAGCTATGCGACTGGCAGGATACGCCGATACATTCGGTGTACATCCCGGAGAGACCATCAAATTCATGATCAACTGCGACGGCCCCAAAGAATTCAAGGCCGAGATCGTTCAGATGATCAATGGTGACACCAACCCCCGCGGACCGGGGTTCATCGAAAAGCCTGTGCCCGGCGGCCTTAGTGCAACCGTGCCGGGGCGCAAACAGGTGATTCACAGCGGCTCCTACGGCTATGTCGCCGATTGCCCCCAACTGCGTGTCGAAAGCTTTACCCTTCAGTGCTGGATCTGGCCGACCGCGCCAAAGACGCATCCGAAATACTGGAAACACGGGGCCCAGGGTCTTGTCACCAAGTGGAGTGATGGCAAGGGCTATGGCCTGTTCATCAACGAAAAAGGCCATGTCGAGGTGCGCGTCAACGGCGTATCGCTGGAAAGCCCCGAGCCTGTGCGTGATCACGCATGGCACTTTGTGGCGGCCACATTCGATGCAGCGAGCGGCGAGTTGATCCTCTATCACGAACCGCAAGTGCACTATGCCCTCGATCCGGTGATCCCGCCGGTCACCAAGACGATTTCGGACAAGATCGCGCATGCATCCATCCCTGCAGCCATCGCGGCCTACACAGAGGCAGTGTCGGATGACCCGACGGCGCAATCCTCGGTGCCGGCAGGCATCGTCCTGGCAGGCAAGTACAACGGCAAGATCGAGACCCCGCGCATCTGTTCCACCGCCCTGTCGCGTCAGGACATCGAAACAATGAAACTGGGCGCTCAGCCCGGCTTGACCGAACGGCGCAACTCCGGGCCCACCGGGCCGCTGTCCGAAGTCATCGTGGCCGCCTGGGAATTCTCGGACGGGATCGACACCATCAAGGGCACCGACTTTGGCCCCTACCGGCTGGATCTTGAGTTCGTGAACCTGCCGACACGTGGCATGACCGGTCACAACTGGAGCGGCACCGTCTTTGACTGGAAAGAAGCGCCAAAGCAGTATGGCGCGATCAGCTTTCATGACGACGACATCGATGATGCCCGCTGGGAGGTTGATTTCGAATGGCAGGTGCCCGCCGATTGCAAAAGCCGGTCTTACGCAGCCAAGCTGACGACCGAAGATGGCGACGAGGATTACGTGCCCTTCTGGGTGGTGCCCGAGATCGGCAAGGAGCAGTCAAAGATCGCCTTCATGGTGCCGACCATCAGCTACATGGCCTATGCCAACGAACACGTTGCCTGTAATGCAGGAGCGGCGGAACTGTTCATCTATCGCGTGCCGATCATGCAGCATCAGAACATGTTTCTGGCCGAGCACCGCGAATATGGCGGGTCGATCTATGACACCCATACGGATGGCACGGGCATCTGCTTTTCGTCGCGCCTGCGTCCGATCCTCAGCAACCGGCCCAAATATGACCACTTCCTTGCGCAAGCGCCATGGCAGTACCCTGCAGATCTGCATCTGATCTACTGGCTCGAAACGATGGGTTATGAATACGACTGCATCACGGATGAAGACATCACCTATGACGGGCTTGCGCGTCTGGAAAACTACAACGTCATCATCACCGGATCGCACCCAGAGCATAACTCGGGCACCCAGCTGGATGCGCTGCACAACTACACGCAGCGTGGCGGCCGCCTGATGTATATGGGCGCGGATGCGTGGTATTGGGTGCATTCCTACCACCCCGCCTACGAAGACAAAGGGCGCGGCGTCATCACCGAAATGCGGCGCTGCGAATCCGGTATCCGGACATGGCGCGCCGATCCGGGAGAGTATTACCATGCCAGCACCGGCGAGCTGGGCGGCATGTGGCGGTTCCGGGGGCGCTATCTTCACTCGGTCGCAGGAGTGGGCATGTCGTCCGAAGGCTTCGATGTCTCCAGCTATTTCTCCAGAACACCCGAGAGCAACAACCCCCGTGTGTCGTGGGCGTTCGAGGGAATCGATTACGAGGAAATGCTGGGCAACTTCGGCCTTGTGGGCGGTGGTGCCGCCGGACTGGAACTCGACATTGTCGACTTCACGCTGGGCTCTCCACCGCACACGTTGACGGTGGCCACATCGGCAGGGCGTCACACCGAGGCCTATCTGTTGGTGACCGAAGACTTCGGCTTTAACCAGCAGGGTCTGGATGGAACGACACACCCGCGTGTGCGCGGCGACATTGCCTTCCATGAGACCCCAAACGGGGGCGGATGCTTTTCGTTCTCCTCGATCGCCTATTGCGGCTCGTTGCCCTGGAACAACTGCGACAACAACATCTCGAAGTTGACGGCGAACGTGCTCAATCACTTCATGGTGGATGGGCCGCTGCCCCCTGCCCCGGAGTCCGAGATTAGGGCGCGTGGCCGTGCGGATGGCGATGCCAAAAACACCGACCTGATCCCGGCTCAATAACACAAGCTTGGGGCTGGCGTTCTGAACGCCGGCCCCAATTACACTGGGCGGGCCACCCAACTGTACCCCCCGGCCAGCCCACCAATCACGAACCGGAGGCCATCATGGTGCGCAGACCAGACCTCGGCTACAGGGATGAGGGGATCACCCTCAGCGATCCGCATGCCTTTGACAGCGTGTGCCTGCCCTTTGGCGAGGCGACGGACCTGCCCCCTGTGGCCTACCGGTCGCTTCAGTTTCTGTACCTCGAAGACGAGGCGGTCTGGACACGGGAATGGGTGCCGATCGGCACCCTGCACGAAATTCCGAACGAGGGCGACATCCTGCCCTTCACCCTTGGCTATCATGGCATCCACGTCCAGCGGATGGCCGGCGACACGCTTGAGGGGCGTTTTAACATGGCACAGCATGGCGGCTGCCGTATGGTGCCCACGCAATGCCAGCAAGGCGAGCGCACCAGTTGCTCCTTTACCTCCTGCGGATACAGCCGGGATCGCGGCCCGATTTCTAAGGTCGAAGGCCAGGACGACACCCGCACAATGTACCAATATCTCGGGCTGCGACCCGAACGGTTGCACCCGGTCCATGTCGCTAAAGTCGGCCCGTTTGTGTTCGTGAACATCGACCCTGATGGCGATGAAACCGATCTGGCCTTGACACTGGACCTGCCGGAACACCTCGGTCATCCGGGCGTCGAAAGGGCGCATCGCGCATGGCTGGAATTTGACGCCAACTGGAAGTTCTCAGGTCAGGCGCTGGCTCGGACAGATGCGCTGTTGACCTCTAGCGACCGTTTCATGCGGGGTCACAGACCCGCGCTTGACGGCTCCGACATGTCGGTGCGCTGGGTGTTTCCAAACATGATCCTGCTTGGGCAAGGGACCGAGACCTGCGTGATCACCTTGCAGCACACAGCCATCACCAAGACCTTGTTTCGCGTCGAAATTCTGTCCGACGGACCGCTCAACGCAGACCGTCTGGCGGTCTGGCAGGCAGAACTGAACCATGCAGGGGCCAGTGCCGAGACGCTACAACAGGCCGTACCCAAAAGTGCCGCGCTGGACGTCTCCTCGGGCCACCCGGCCACGCGACAACAGCACGACATCGCCGCTTGGTGGGCCCACATCGCACTGGTGTCCCGCTTTGCCAGCATGCCGCAGGTGGACAGCGATATCCCGATTTTCCGTAACGTGGAGCACTATCTGATATGACCGATCTTTCCCTCAAAGAACCTTCGAGCAAGCCCGGGTACACCATCATGGACGGGGTCGCCTTTTATGAGGCGGGCAAGTTCGAAACCGCCCATGACGTCTTTCACAACTGCGCAGAGGCGGGGGATGCGACCGCGTGGTTCTGGCTGTCCACGATGCACATGAACGGTGACGGGATCGCAGTGGACAAGCAGACCGGGTTCAAATGCTGCCTCAAGGCCGCCGAGATGGGCAGCATTCAGGCGCAAACCAATCTGGGGGTGATGTACATTCAGGGCGACGGCGTAGCCGAAGATATCGAGGCCGGCTTGAAATGGCTTTGCTGTGCGGCGGATGCGGGTGACACGGGCGCTCAATTCAATGCCGCAACCATCATGTCAGCAGGCAAGATCGTCGAAAAGGACCTCGAAACAGCCGTCAAATACTATCAGATGGCCGCCGACAGCGGATACCACCCCGCTCAGGCCCGCCTTGGTTTTAGCTTTCGCAACGGGTTCGGCGTGCCCAAGGATCGGCACAAAGCCTTCATGTGGCTGACACTCGCCGCCCAGCACGGAGCGGGCAGCGCGATCAGCATGCTCGAAGGGCTGGTGACGGAAATGACGCCGGACGAGCTGCACACAGGCCACCAGATGGTTGAAAAGTGGATGGCGGACCATCGCTCTGGCTCTGGTGATTTATACTTCCGTGTGGACACCAACTGAGCACAAGGGGACGGGCCATGCGCTTCAGCGTACAACAAATCAAATATGAGTTCCTCTACGCCATCAAGGAGTTCGACTCCGATGGCTCGCTTTGGCAGGTGGTCTCTTCACCACGCCCGCCTCATGAGACCCTTGAAAGCATGGGGCACGACGTCGCTGGCTTCATCTACCTTGGTAAGCCGGCGGGCACACCCCGGGCTGCCACCATTGTGAAGACCTATTTTGAGGAACGTTTTGACGTTATCGATTCTGGCGTCTGCGAGGGCGAAGGAGTCGCTGAGTGGGTGATCTTGTTTCGATCCAAAAAAAGCCTTCCGACTGAGGCGAATTTGCTGGAACCAGCAGTCACTGTCAAAGCCTGACTTCGAACCTGTTTGATCTGAAGATACCGAAGCCTTGAAGACACCGAAAAACGCAAAAACTGCGGCATTGCAAAAAGGGAGAGAGAACACATGAAAACTATCACAGAACTCGCGAGCGGATTTTATGACATTGTAAACGGAGAGGGTGAATTGGGCGACGTCTTGTCGGATGACTTTCAATTCGGGATCATGCCGGGGTTTCCATACGGAGGCATACAAGATGGGCTCGAGGCATCAAAAGCGTTCTTTGAAAAACTTGGTCCGTTGTTTGATAATTTTGAAGTCCATGCGGAAGAATTCATTCCGATCAACGAGACCAGTCTGGTCGTAAAGGGGTTTTACAGAGCGAAAGCTGCCAAGTCGGGGAAAGAAGTGGATTTCGAAACCGTTCACTTCTGGTCTTCAAACGGCGACAAGCTGACGCATTACAAGCATTACTGTGACACGGCTCTGCTGAGCGAAGCGTTGGAGCACGATATTCCAAACTGAGGCCCCTCTTTCCGGGATCCTGCACAGCAGATCATCTCAGGCGTCACCGTCTCACTCGGCAACATCTGGGACATGTGCAGCATCCGGACCACGGTAGAAGACCTCTGGAGTGATGGCGCGTCAACAATGCGTGTCCAAACCAAAAACCACATAAGTCCGACATTCAGGAGAAACGATGATGACTGCAACGGTGCCGAACATTGATACCCTGACGATCACAAATATCGGCGAAGGACTAACTTCGGGCGCGTTCACAGCCGAGGCATTGACCCGCGCTTGCCTTGCCCGGGTCGAAGAGTGTAACGCGCATTACAACGCCATCATCTTCATGAATGACGCGGCATTGGACACAGCGCGCGACATTGACCGGCGCCGTGCGGCGGGTGAACCCTTGGGCCCTCTGGCCGGTGTGCCCGTCGTGATCAAGGACCCAATGGATATGGTGGGCTTTCCCACAACTGCGGGATGGAAGCTGCTCTATTCCGGCACGGGCGGCATCGATCTGATGCCGGGCACGGATTCTCCGGTGGTGGCGCGGATGCGCGCCGCTGATGCGGTCATCATCGGCAAGACCAACGTGCCCGTTCTCAGTCATACCGGCAGCCACGCCAATGACAGCTGGGCGGGGCCAACACTGAACGTGGTCATCGAAGACCGCGTTCCGGGCGGCTCAAGCGCCGGGACGGCCGCTGCCGTGGCGGCCCATATGTGCGTGACCGGTCTGGCCGAAGAAACCGGCGGCTCGATACAGAACCCGGCGTCGGCCCATGGGCTTGTCGGGATCAAACCCACCATCGGTCTTGTGCCCAATGCCGGCGTTGTGCCGCTGTCGGCCAATCGCGACGTGGTCGGGCCCATTGCGCGCAACGTGACAGATGCCGCCCTTTGCCTTGACGTGCTGGCGGGATACAGTGCCGAAGATCCCAAAACACTTGCATGCGTCGGACACATCCCAAGCGATGGCTATGCTGCGGGCCTGTCCAAAGACGGGCTGGCGGGCAAGCGGATCGGCCTATACGGACCCGGATGGCGCACCCAACCTCTCTGTGATGAAACAACGGCCTTGTACGAGCGGGCACAGACCGAACTAGCAGAGGCCGGTGCGATTCTGATTGAAGATCCGTTTGAGGCCACCGACTTCGCGTCCCTGAGAGAGCCGACAGCCCCCACGGCGAACTTTGACGGGCGTGGCCTTGAATCCATCGCCTATGATGTCGGACAATACCTTCAGCGTCTCGGCCCCAACGCCGCGTTAAAGACATTTGCAGAGTTTGCGGACGCCACCAGTTCCGAGAACCCGTTCGAACCTGGGGGTGTGTTGGCATTCATGCCCAGCCTGCAGGATTTCCGGGCCGCAATGGAGGATCCCACAAAGCCCCCGGCCATGCCCGAATTCATCGCCTTGAAAGCCGCCTACCTGACCATTTTCAATGCCGTGTTCGACGCGCACAAATTGGACGCGCTGGTATTTCCCCAAATGCGCCAAGAGCTTCCCGGCCTTCACTCCGGCGATACCATTCAGGAAACGACGGTCGGAGAGCTGAACATCGCAGGATTGCCCGCCGTGACCATTCCCGCCGGTTCTTATGCATCCGGCGCACCGTTCGAGATCATTTTCGTCGGCAAGCTGTGGTCAGAGAAATCACTGATCGCACAGGCTTTTGCCTATGAGGAGGCCAAACTGAAATGACGACCTTGCGTGCAGGTCCGCAACGGCATTGCCTATCGCGCATTCGAGGCGATCTCATGATCTTTTGAGACCCTCAAATCGGCCCGGCTCAAATGCGCATTTCGCTAAAAACCTTCGCGCACCGCCAAACACCCGAAACAGCGCACCAATAGGCGATCCTGCTTTGCACAACCTGCGCACACGCCGCCCCTCAAGCCATTGAAGTGAAGGACCCTAGTTTTTCGACCAGTTTGCAGCCTTGTTAAGATGGATCAGGGTTTCATTTAG
>CALFSV010000097.1 GCA_937916485.1 uncultured Paracoccaceae bacterium
CCATGATATCCGCCGCCAGCTGTGTCTGCGCCCTGTCTGTCCGCTCCGCACCGATGCGCTCCTGCATCAGCAGCGGGTTGTAGGTTGCTTGTGACATGGCTGGGGCCATCCCCGCCGCCTGCAATGTCTGCGCTCGGTTGTTGAACATTGAATCTTGCGCAGCTTGGCCTGCCTGCATGGACATTCCACGGTTGGCAAGGTCTGTCTGTGTCCGCATGTTGGCAAGATCAAGCTGCTGCCCGGTCTGTGCGTTGCGCGCGTTCAGGCTGAGACCGCCCGCATCAAGCGCCCGGTTCCGTGATGCCTCCTGTGCGCCCTGAACGGCCTGCGCTGCCGATGCTGCCCGGTCGCGTGATGCCCCGTAGTCGTTCATCGAGATTTGCGCCGCATTCAATCGCTGGTCATTGGCCCGAAAGCCTGCATCAGCCGACAAGCCCGCCGCATCCATCAATCGGTTTTGGTCCGCCTCAAGTGCGCCTTGACGCATTCCCGCAGCTTGCAACGCCCTTTCCCTCGATGCGTTGTAATCATTCATCGAAGTTTGCGCGGCATTGATACGCTGGTCGTTGGCCCTAAAGCCCGCGTCGGCATTCATCCCCGCCGCATCCAAGAGCCTGTTTTGATCCGCCTCAAGAGCGCCTTGACGCATCCCGGATGCTTGCAGCCCTCGGTCCCGTGCGGCGTTGAAGTCGTTCATTGAGGCTTGCGCGATGTTCATGCGCTGGTTGTTCGCTTGGAACCCAGCGTCGGCGGTCATTCCCGCCGCGTCAAGCAAGCGGCTCTGCCCTGCCTCAAGCGCATTTTGACGCAGGCCCGAAGCGTCCAGCGCGCGCGCGCGGGAGGCGTCGAAACCTGCTTGTGACCCTTGCGCTGCGCCTAGTCTTTGGTCGATTGCCCGCGCCGCGGCGTCTGCGTTCATGCCCCCGGCCTGCAACAAACGCTCCTGCCCCGCTTGCAATGCGTCCTGCCTCATTCCGGAAGCGTCCAGCGCGCGAGCGCGTGAGGCATCAAAACCGGCCTGCGATGCCTGCCCCGCCGCAAGCTGACGATCCAGCCCCGCCGCGTTTGCACTTTCGAACATTTGCGACCCTTGAAGCTGGCGAGACCGCGCCGCTTCTGTCGCGTTCTGCACTGACTCCCCGGCTTGCAGGCCCATAGCCCGGTTTTGCATCAGCGCCGCTTGCGATGCCTGCCCCGCCTGCATCATCCTGTCTTGCGTCCGGTTTAGGAAATCTGCCTCTTGGCCTGCCATGCCAGCAGAGAGACCTTTTGCAAGGTTCATCTGGTGCAGACTTGAGCCTGTCATCCCGCCCGTGCCAAATGTGGCGTTGATCCCTGGCATAACGGAATCGGTGACATTTTGGCGCAACTGGCTGCGCAGGCGTTCGTCGTACCCGTCGCCCGTGAAATTATTCATGGCCCGTTCGAAATTCAGGTCATTCCCGCCCTGCAACGCGTTGTTCGCGGCAGCGTTCAGCCTCGGGTCAATACTGCCATTCATGGCCGCGTTGTAGGATTGCCCGAATTGGGGTGCAGAGCTGTTTGCGACCCGCGCGAATTGGTTGTTTGCAAAAGCATCGCGCTGACCTTGGGCGTCGTACCCGGTCTGCGCGTTGAACGTGCTGTCTGTGCGTTGCGACGTGGCCCCCGGCATATACCCCCCGAAGTCGGGGCCAGCGTTTTGCGCGATATTGGCAAACTGACTTGTCGCAAGATTATCCCGCTGGCCTTGCGCGTCAAAGCCCGTTGCCGCGTTGAAAGAGTTGTCCGTGCGCTGCGACGTAGCCCCCGGAAGGAAGCCGCCGAAATCAGGGGTTGTGTTTTGCGCCGCCGTCCCAAGCTGGGATTTGCCGAAAGCATCTTGCTGGCCTTGGCTCGCCAATCTGGTCGTGTTTTCAAACGAAAGGTCATTCTGTTGCGAGGTTGCTCCGGGCATGTAGCCCCCGAAGTCAGGGGCAGCATTCTTCGCCACGTTGCTCAGCTGCGAAACGCCATAGCTATCACGCGGGGCCTGCGCATCGAAACTGGTTGTGCCTTGGAATATCCGGTCATTCTGCTGCGAGGTAGCCCCCGGCATATACCCGCCAAAGTCAGGGCCTGCGTTTTTGGCGACATTGCTCAACTGCGAAACGCCGTAGCTATCGCGCGGCGCTTGCATGTTGAAGTTCATCGTCCCGTTGAAGCCCGCCGCGTTGCCCTGCTGCAAGCCAGTATCCAGCGCGCTCGAAAGCTGCCCGTTGGGTGCAGCCGGGTTGATGCCACCGAACCGATCAGGGCCAGCCGTCTGCGCCGCCGAAACGCCGCGATTGAATGCCGGGTCCAGCGGGTTAGATTCGGCAGCGTTCATAGTCCGCTTGACAGTGTTCTGCGCGTCCTTGACTTGGTTTGTCTGCCATCCGGTTGTCCCGGCTATCTGGTTTTGTGCAGATTCTTGCAGGCGATCCATGCCCGCAACCGCTGGCCCCTGCCAAGGGTCGATCACAAACTGGTTTGGGTCGCCGTTCCACATGTTCTGCGCGGCGTCCAGCCCCTCGAGAATATAGGGCTGCGCTGGTGCCCAAGGGTCTGCCTTTTGCGTTGTTGTGCTGGTGCTGCCCATTACAGTTCCTTTTCAAGCAATACGTGTGTTTTTTTCAGACCGTACCGCCTGCCGACCCGTTCATATCCGGGCCGAGCGAGTGCCTTTATGCGGGTGCAGCCGATTGACCGCGCCCATTGTTCAATCTCGTTGAATGCGTCCTGCCATTCCCGCAGGCCTGAGCCTGTGAGGTGGGTGATTTCGCAGATCTGGTATTCGCCGCCCACTATCCGGGTGAGTGCGACGGCGCGGATCTCTGCCCCGTCTCTGACTGTCCAGCATTGCCGATCCCGCGCCTCGATTTCGGCCAGCAGTGTGGGGACAGTGACGTGTCCGGCGTCGGTAAACTCTGCGAGGTAGCCTTCCAGCCCCGCAGAGCGGATATAAGCCGCAGGGACGCCGTGGACGGTCACGCGCGCTCTACCAGTGCCCCACGAAGGACAAGCGCCCCGTTGGTGCCGCTGAATGCCTTGAACGTGGTGCCGGGTGCATAGTCCCCAGCCAAGAGCCGATCAAGGCGCAGGGTTGTGTTTGCTGGTACGCTCGCCGCGTCCAGTTCCATGTTGGCATCCCCGATGCTGTCGCCGCTGGGTATGGAGTAGAAAGTCAGGGTTGCCGTGGTGCCTGTCGTGTTGATGACGGTCAGGCGTTCGATCTGCGTCAGCCCGGTTGCGCCTGCCGTTGCCCATGTCTGCGCCGCGCCGCTGGTGGTTGCCGTGATGACCAGACCCGAGACGGGAATGTGGCGTTCCTCGACCATGCGCAGGGGTTGGGCGTAAGGGCTGCGTCCGTTGTTCATGTGTCTGGCTCCGATCTGTGTCGGTTCATTTCCCGCTCAATTGGTCTTTTAAGAAAAGCTGAAACGCGCCCATATCAGCCCCGCCCGGCATACGGGATTTTATGGCTTTGTTTTTATATTTCTTCTTGATGTTGTCCGGCAGACTATCCAACACCCCCGGCTGTGGGGCGTTGCCCCAAGATCCGCTTGCACCTGCCATCACACAGCCCCCGTCGGTATAGCGTCAATCTCCAACGCGCTGGCCTTTTCCCAAGTCGCCGCTGCCGGGATTGAAACGCTCACCGAGACGAACCGCCCATCGACATTAAACGGCGCGTAGCCCGCTGGCCCCTCGGCTGTCGCTGCGGTGCTGGTTTTTGCCGCGCCGGGGAGGTTTCTGTGTTTGACAGTGATCGAAGGCGTCCCGCTGGTGATCTCCGCTATGGTGCGAACGCTTGTGAAGAAAGACCGCCGCCCCGGCTCCAACTGAAATTCGCCAGTCTCAAGAGTTGCTGCGAGCGCATCGCCGGTGAACTGGTAGAGCGTGCCAGAGACAAAACCAGCGAGCAGGCGTCTGCGCCTGAGTGTGCCCTCCGTATATGCTCCATTGAAAACTGTGGGAACAAACCAATCCGCTGCAACTGTGGCGTTTGACCATTGGTCAAGTTCCCAATTATAGATGATCTGCTTTGTATATGTCAGTGTTCCTGCCGGGTAGAAATTCCAGACGACGCAACGCCGATCCAAATTTATAGCCGCCTGCACTTTATGTAACTGGTCGGTATTGGCGTTCTCAAGAAACCAATCCCAAACCCGACCCTTCGAAATGATCTGAATTGTGCCGCCAGTTAGCTTCACAAATCCAATGCTAGATAACCAATAATGCACCCCGCCAATCGAGGCGATTGACGCATGACCGACACAGCCTGCACTCTGGTCTTCAGACCCTTGCAGCAAAACCTTTTGAAACACGATTGCGCTGCCAGTGTAGTCAAATTGGCTTGTTGCGTTCTCTTGCAAAATGTACCCAACGTCGCCGCCCGCCAACCCGGTCACAGAGCCAAAGTGCTGCGGCATGTCAATAAAACCCTGCTGCGTTCCGATATCTGTTCCCCATGCCGCAAGGGGGTTGTTGAATGCCGACCATCGGACCCGCGTTGGGGCGCTGCTTGCGTCGATATCCGTAAGATTGCCATAAACCAGAAAATCATCCATCCGCGCCACGGCCTTGGCCTTCGGATGCGCCGGGATCATGACAAAGAAAGGATTTACGTTGCTTTCTATGTCCGCGAGATAGTAAGTACCGCCGCTCTGTGTCGTGGCATAGATGGCAGAGCCAAACTGCTCAAAGGCCCAATTTTCGGATGTAGAAACAGATAGGGTTAAGCCCGAGTTTATGCAGTTAAAAGACACAGCCGCATCTAGGTCGCCTGCCGGGATAGCAACCCCGATGCACACATAAAGATCGGTTGTGGTTCCAATACAGAGAAAATCTGACCCATCTTTCCGTTCGAACCGAGCCGCTCCCAGCACCGTTCCTGATACAGCCTCGCCAGTCGTCACCTTGTCCCAGAAAGGGTAGTAACCAGATGGCGACGGGTAGACGTTCTTTGCTTCAGTCAAGCCGGGGTTTTTGTAATCCGGGGCGTCGGGCATCCAAGCGCCGAGAGGCACGGGGAAGATCAAGCCACGATCCTCGGGCGCACAGTGACGGGCGAACCCGCCATCTTGTCGCGCGAATTGGTGGCCTGCGCCAGCCGCATTTCGCGGATATAGTCCTGCTGGTAGCCCGCAGCCGCTTGATCGTCGCGGATCATTTTTGAGTGATGAAAGAGCGAGCCATACCAATAGATGCCGGGGAACCGTGTCAGAATGTCGTTGGTCGCGTCATCGTCGGCAAAGTCTGCCACCGAAGTGTAATACTTTACCACCATGTCAGGGTCTTCGGACGTGTTGAGCCGCATCACCTCGCCCGCAATGGCGTACTTGGTGGCGTTCCCGCTGGCCTGATATTCGCGGTTGAGCGTGTCGGGGGTTGTTGGGGCCAGAACGCGCCGCCCGCCTGAATCGACAACGTAGACCTCGATGAATGAGAGGTGCGTCGTCGGCGCGTAGTCAGCCAGGTTGATTGTCGCTGTCGCAATCATTTCTTCAAGCCGCAAATCGCGGTTGATATCCGCGCGCACCAGTTGGTAGGCCGCATCAGATGGCGCGCGGCCAATCACCGCAAGCAATTCGCTCTTGAGCGTCCCGAATGTGGTGACCTGCGCCATTAGATCCCCCCCCCAGTCACGCGCAGCTTGGAAAACTCATTACTCGCAAGTTTGCGCATCATGATTTCTTCCATCGCCTTCTCGTCGGTGACGGAAACGCCAGCCTCTTGCGCCCAAAGTTCCAGCATAAAGCCGGGGATTGTGGCAACGTGCTGCATTCCGTCGAAGCCCCGGCCCGCCTCGTTCAGCGCGCGCAGGTTCTCGGCGTGTTTCAAGTGCGGGTTGGGGTCGAACGTCGTGCGGGTCAGCAGCTTCTTGCCGTCGTCCGAAACGTCGTAAATCTCGCCCGTCTTCATTTGCCATCGACCCGGACAAGGCGAGGCTGTCGGCCTGCGGCTTCGTCGCCCTTGCAAATGTCGGTATATTCGCCTGTCGGGATTTCCACGATTTCGCGGTGCGGAACCTTGCCAACAGATAGCTGTATGTTGGTCGGGTGCATCACGATGACTTTCGCCATGCCCGCCGGTTTCTCTTTGGTCATTGATCGGTCCTTTCAATGAGAGGGCGAACCCAGATCCGTAGATGGGTTCGCCCCTGTTGCTTAGGACACCGTTGCGCTGAACGGCGTGGCCTCTGTGCCTGTCGAGATCAAAGCCCCCGACACGCTGAACACCCCGGACACCGCGTCAATGATGGTGACATAGGAGCCGATCAGGCCCCCCGTGGTCGAGCCATTCATCGAAATGGTGTCAGTGGTGGCCGCAGTCGGCACGTTGACCCCTGCGGCGTCCGTTGCCACGCCCAGAACGCCTTGGATCACGTCTGTCGCATTGGCGACCTTGATGAGATAAGCGTTGGAGGTGACAGTGGTTGCCACAAAGAAGCGGTAGACGTTACCCGAACCCGTCGAGGCGGGCAGGGTAATCGTCAGGCCAGCAGCCGCAGAAAGCGGAATGACAGAGACCCCGGCGAACCCGTCGGCTGTCATGGTGGTGCTGGCTGTGAGTGTCGAGGCCCCGAAGTTCGACTGATACGGGGAGGTTGATGCGGTCATGTTCCTGTCTCCTTACGACAAGTCTGCGATAAGGCCGGATGCGGCCTCATTGTGACAGGCAAGGGTCCAAGTCCAATCAAGCGCGCGCTTTTCAGAACTGCCTGTCTTGGCGAGTTCATAGTTGCGCATCCCTTGAAGTTCGCCGATGGACCACATATCCGGGTCCATGATGAACACCTCAGTGGATGGGCATTCACGGCACATCTTGAACTTGACCGTGCCCCACTGTGTCACGAACACGTCAACCGCATTCACAACGGTCTTGGACCCAGCGGCCAGCGTGGTACGCTGGTTGTTGTAGCCCGTGAACCCCGTCACCACGGCCATCTGGTCGCCGTGCAGGAACACCTCAGTCGGCTTGCCGCCTGCTGTCCATGCAGCCTGCATCACGCCTTCGAAGATGGTCTGGGTCAGCGCGCGCGGCGTACCTGCCGTGCGGGTGTCCGACCCGTCGCCAGTGGCATCAGAGCCGCCCCCGCCGTTGCTGGTGTTGGTTGTGAACCACGTCTGAGCGCCTGCGAGTTCGCCCGCGACCGTGTCAGTGCCGACCACTTTGGCGTTGTTCAGATAGAGCGCGCGTTCAGCGTCAAGTTTCATGACCTGAATTTTGCGCTTCATCTGGTACGCCATCTCTTTGGCGCGGCCTGCCTTCTTCAAAGAGCCGTCCAGATCGGTGATGGTCACAGCCTCGACAAACATCTGCACTTGGTTATCAAGGCGAGTGGTTGGCGAGATGGCGGGAGGGGTGATATCCGCGCCCTCGATGTTGGCGTTGTTGGCCGATGAACGCAGCGCGTCCGTTTGCCATTCGTGCTTGCGCGCTGTCGCCTTCATCTTTTTGAGACGGGTCAACAGCGGGGTTTCGGTTGGAGAAATGTCATAGATCGCATCGCGCAAGTCTTCGCGGATACCAACCATGTCATTCGAGGAATAAAGATTGACTGGCTGCGCCATATCAATGCCCTTTCATGATGGTTAGCCGGATGTCAGGAAGGCAAGGAAAGCGTCATCGCTGCCCCCGGTTTCCCTCAATCTGGCTCTTGCTTTTTTGGTTTCGGCCTTTGGATTGGCCTTGCCGCTGCGTGCGCTGGTGGTCAGGCTTCGGCTTGTCGCGGCTACCTTTTTGGTAATCGCGGGCGTTTGGCTCTGAATGTCCATCAACTGCGAAACGAGGTGCAGGCCACGCAGCAATCGTGCGTCCGTGATACCCTGCAATTCGTTGTCTTCGTATCCAAGGAACCGGCCCGCGTCCTGCATCTGCTTGGCAACCTTTGGCTGCGTCTCAGGGTCGGCCAGTTCTGGAATCTGGTCTTTAAGCATGGCGAGCGATTGTGCAATCTGCTGCTCTTGCTCTTGTCTTGCCTCGGCGTCCACCTCGGCCTGGATCTGCCGCCATTGCGCGCGGGCAAGGTCAGACTTTTGTTTGCGCGCGGTCCATGCGGCCTGCTCCTGGACGTACCGAACCGGGTCACGCTGTGCGAGGGCCTGCCAATCCGGCTCTTGCTCTTGCTGGACGGCCCATTGAGCAAGTGCGGCTTGGTACTGCTCGCGCAACTGCTTGCGCTCTTGTGCGACGGCCTGCGTCTTGCGGGTGTAGTCCGCTGTTGCCATGCCCCCATCCATGATTTCGCCCAAGGTCTTGACCGTGCCGTCAGGCATTTTCACCAGTGCGGCGCGGTCGGCGATGGGTTCGGGACTGGCTGGCTCTTCTTCCTCTTCTTCGTCGTCTCTGTCGTCGTCTCTCTGTCGTCGTCGCTGTCGTCGTCCTCTTCTGGCTCTTCGTCGTCGGCTTCGTCCGTCTCGCCCGCGTCGTCCCCTTTCGGGAATAGCGCAGCCTCGAATGCCTCATCTTCGGTGGGTTCGGCGGTCTGCTCCGCATCAGCGGAAACCACGTCTTCTTCGTCCATCAGTTTTTACCTTTGATTGCCTGTTTCATCGCGGCTTCAACACGTTCAAGCGCGTGTAATTCGGCGAGGCGAGCCGCGCGCACCTCGTCCGTTGTGGACGCGGCAAGAATTGCCTTGCCCCATCCGTCCTTAAGGCTCTGCCGCAGTGCGGCGAAGTCCCTGTCGTCCAAGATTTCCTTGATGCGGTCCCGGTTCATCGTGGCCCCTGCGTGACCTGCGAATATGGAATCGCGGGGCCAAGTTCGGCGCGCATCGGGTTGTCTCGCTGGAACCCGGTCGCGGCCTTGAGTTCTTCCACGTCGCGCGCCCGGTCATCGTCCAAGACAAGTTTCTGCTGGTCGAGGCGCAGTTTCTCCAACTCGCGCTGGTGCTTGAGATCGATCTCATACTTCTTGAGTTCGAAGTCCTGCTGCTGCTTCTGTTGCTGCATCTGCATTTGTTGCATTGCAATCGCCATGCGTGGATCTTGCTCTGGCTCTTTGGGCTGCTCGGGCGGGATCTGCGACGGGTCTTTGATGTAAGGCGTGATGTCCTCGATGCCGTAGGTGGACATGACCTTTTCAGCGGTCGCGCGCACCTCCTGCATCCCGACCATGGGCATACCAGCGGCCAGCATTTTCTCTTGCGTCTGGGCCAGCAACATCATGCCTTCGCGGATCGTGTCGCGGTCGCCTGTGCCCATACCCACGGCAACGGTCAGATCCGTGCGGGTCTTCCATTGGCGCGGGTTGACGGCGACCCACTGGTTACGCAGCTTCATCGCCAGATCGCGATGCGGCCCGCTGCGCAGATCCTTGTGGATCCGCCGGAACATATCCTTGAACCCGGTTTCCGCAAATGTCCGGGCGATCAGCATCTTGCGCATGGTCACCCAGTCACGCACCTGCGCGACGGTCGAGGCTGCGGTGTTGTTCAGCGCCTCGGTTGCCATGCCCTGCGCGTATTGCGTGGACCCGGTGCGCTTTTCGGCCAAGCTGTCCATCATGCCAAGGATCGGCAGGATATCCCCGACCACCTGTGGCGGCTTGGTCCATTCAATCGGGATGCCGCCGGTGCGGATTGGTGCGCCGGGGTCCGGGTTCATCAGGTCTTGATAAAGCTGCTCGCTGTTGCCCTGCATCTCATCGAACATCGGGCGCGCGTAGTTGGTGGCGTAGATGCTGTCGAGGCCGTGGCGCATCAACACCGTCTTGACGCGCTGAATGTCGCGGATCAGTTCGGCCAGCGAACGGCCAACGTGGCGGTGCGGCACGATGAAAGGCGTGATGCAGCTAAACGGGTGGTCTGACACCTCCTCAACCGCGTCGGTCCCGTCTTCCCATTTCAGGATCTGACTCCCATCGCCCACAGCCCAGACCTTGCACAGTTCTGCCGTGCCGTCCTCGTCCATGTCGTGACGCACATACGCCTCGTACACCGTGATAAGACGGGTTGCGCCCCAATCGTCGTCATTGTCGCTCAGGCTGTACTGCCGGGAATCCTCGGTGTCGTGGCGTTCGGTCGTCTGTTCCTGCTCGTACTCTTCATCAGCGGCTTTGAGGCTTTCCTCGTCAAAGCCCATCGCCAGCAGTTCGCCCACTTCGATCTTGCGGCGGTGACCGCAGACCGGGATGCCGTCGAGGCTGATTGAATGCCAGTCAGACGTGCAGAAGAAATCCTCTTGGGGGATGTTGCAAATCTCGTACCGCTTTTCGCGGGTGATGCAGCGCAGCTTGATCCGGATCGGGACGGGCTGGCCTGTCTTCGGGTCCGTCTCTGGAATGATGCGCTCTTCCACCTGCCCGGTCTGCGGGTTGGGAACCTGCGCCACTTGGAAATCTGAGCGGTCCAGCACTTCGTATTCCGTGCCTTGCTTGTCGCGCAGGATCGAAAGCAACTCTTGCTCGTCGAGGTCTTCGAAGTCTTCAATTTCGACCCGGTACTTATCGACCCAGCCCTGTTTCACGTAGCTGTTCTGCTGCGTCAGCGCCTCTTTGATCCATGTGTACAGGATCAGAAAGCCGGGGTTCATCTTCCAGAAGACATGGTTGACAACGTCAGTCTCTTGCTCGGCGGCTGGCTCGTCTTCTGCCCCAACGGGCAAGAACGTCACCACGTTTTCGGATGCGGTGAACACGTCGATGATGTCGGGCAGCGTCGATTCCACGGCGTCCGAAATATCAGACGACACAAACGCAGAACGGCCATCGACCTCGTCGCCGTATGGCTCGCCCATGTATTCGTTGAACAAGTCCGCGCGCGTTTTGTCATCCGTAGACAGCGCGGCGGCACTCGTTATCTTTCGCCCAAGGGCGGCAAGAGTGTCTTCGTTGATTTCCATGGGAACCTTTCGGGGCCTAAGCGATGCTCATACGCGGGCCTGACAGGGTGCGCGAAAGCGTGTTCGTCGGGTTCTTGTACGCAATGCACATAAGCCCGAATGCGTCGGCAGCGTGGGAAGACCAGTCGTGATCCGGTCCCAAGTTGATGCCGCGCTTGGCGTCCGTCTTTTCGTGATACCAGCCCAGAGCCTCGCGCCCGTGGTCTGTCGTTTTCTCGTTGAACCAGATCGACGGGAACAAGCGCCGCGCCGCCTCGATGCGACCACGCGCAGCCCCCGCCCCTTGGTTGGGAACCACCTGCACAGAGAACCCTGCCTGCTTGATTGCGCTTTCAAAGCTGGTGCTGTGAACCTTGTCGTTCTGCGCCCCGTCGTGCGGCAAGATGCAGTGGGCATTCTCGAATCCGCTGTGCCGCAGCCATTCGAGGTGTGTTGCAAGCGGCTGGCCCTGTGCCTCGTAGTAATCCAGGACGCGGATTTCACGACCAACGAACTGCGCCACCCAGATTGACGTGCTGTCTGCCCGTGCGCCGGTGCCACCAATGTCCCAGAATGCCTTGATCTGCATCAGCGGATCTCGGGCTATGTTGCAGATCCTTCCGCCTGCCTGTGCCTCTTGCAGCGGCTTGGCGAAGTAGGCCCCGGTCAAGACCGTCGCATAGCCCCCATTCCAAACGTGGTCATATTGTTCTGGCTCAAGGTTGAGGCAGTCAAGCCGCTCCTGCTCCAGAACATCCGGGAACCACGGGTTGTCCGACCAGTTCGACCTGACCACAACCGCACCAGTCGGGAGAGTCGGCCCGCGCAACATCTTGTCCACCGCATCGCTGCGGCGCGTCGGGTTCCAACTAAACCACAGTTCTGAGTTGGGCTTACGTATCGTGGGGCGGAGTAAAGAAAGAGACCGCGCGCTAAGTGTCTGCGCCTCTTCCACCCACGCCCTGTCAATTCCTTCAAGCGATTTGATGCT
>CALFSV010000098.1 GCA_937916485.1 uncultured Paracoccaceae bacterium
TAGACCGTCAGACATCCGGCCGGTTTTCCGAGCGACATCGTCGGATGACCGCTCAAAGCACTTTGCAGCCTTTCAATCTGCCAGCTTGTCAGCACTGCCGCTGAAGCAGGCCCGCAGGAAGCTGATGGGGTGGATGGCTCCTGCTCCAACCGGCGTCGCAATGCACCATAATGCAGGTGTCTAAATCTGCTTTGAGAGGATCCACCCCATGCAAGTTACCACAATCGGCGTTGACCTGGCCAAGAACGTTTTCCAAGTTCATGGTATCGCAGAGAAAGACGATGTGTTGTTCAACAAGCCCCTGAGATGGGCGAAGTTTCTGCCGTTCTTTGCTAAGTTAGAACCCTGCCTGATCGGCATGGAGTCTTGCAGCAGCGCCCATCATTGGGCCCGCGAGTTGACGGCCTTGGGCCACGAGGTGCGTTTGATCCCGCCGATGTATGTGAAGCCCTACGTCAAGCGAGGGAAGTCAGACGCAATCGACGCTTAGGCAATCTGTGAAGCCGTGACACGACCCACGATGCGCTTTGTTTCGATCAAAACGGTTGGAGAAACAAGCCCAGCTAACGCTTCATCGGGCTCGCGACCTTTTGGTTCGTCAAAGGACGCAGCTGATCAACGGCCTACGTGGCCTGGTTGCCGAGTTTGGCGTTTACATTCCAAGAGGGCTAGCCCGGGTGATTGGCTTCGCCGAGAACATTACGCTAGGTGAAGTTCTCGGTCTACCCGATATAGCCAATGAAGTGATACGCAATCTGTCCGAACAGCTGATGGCTTTGCATAAGCGGGTCCGATGGTATGAAGAGCGCCTCAAGCAAGTGGCCAAAGAAGATGCGCGTGTCCGTTTGTTGCGCACGATACCCGGCGTCGGCGCGGTGACGGCCTCTGCGATCATCGCCAGCATCGGCGACGGGCATCGGTTCTGTAATGGCCGGGAGTTTGCCGCCTGGCTGGGCTTGACGCCTGCGAATAAATCCAGCAGAGGGAAGGAAAAGCTGGGGCGGATCACCAAGATGGGCGATCAATATTTGCGATCGTTGCTTGTCGTCGGCATGACATCCCTGGTCCGACAAACACGGTCCCACCCCGAAAGTGCCAGCAAGTGGCTGACGTCACTGCTCGAACGCAAAGCTGCACGTGTTGCATCCGTCGCCATGGCCAACAAGACCGCCCGGATCGTCTGGGCTGTCCTGACCCGCGATGAACCTTACAGCCCCGTGCGGCAGCCTGAGAAGAAAGGAACAACGAGTTAGCAAGACCCGCGAGATGATGGTGCATAAGTCAGCCGCCAAAACCAAGACACCCCGCCGAATGTCCCGGGCGTCATAGCCCGCTAAGCTGTAAGGGACTTGGTTTGCGGAACCCATCAAGGCCAGCGGTCAAAACCGCGCAAACAGGCCGGACACATGACTGCTTCTGACAAACGCACAAATCAGATCAAAAATGTCTTGCTATGCAGGAGCCATCCACACAGGGCATTCGCTGCGACTGGCAACAACGTCCGCAGTGCGGACAAACCTGACTCTTTCGATGTGAATCGATATGGTTCCCAATCAGGGAGGGCCAGTCGTGCACATCGAACTACAAATGGGTCGCATTCATGCGGTGAGCTGCGGCGAAGGTATTCCCATATTGGTAATGCATGGTGGGGGCCTTGATCACAGGCATATGATAGACGCTATCGAGCCCGTCTTCGACGGCTTGGTGGGCTGGCGGCGCGTCTACATAGATCTGCCGGGACATGGGAGATCCGCAGTCGACGACAGTGTTGTGAGCCAAGATGATGTCTTGAACTGATTGGCTCTTTCATGGATACGGCCTTCGAGGGAGAAAAGTTCGCCGTGATCGGTGAGTCCCGCGGAAGCTATCACGCGATGGGCTTGGCGCATACCAGACCGAACGACATCCTAGGGATGATGTTGATCGTTGCGGACGCCATGCCGGGTACATCAGCCAATTGGCGCCCTCAGCATCAAACACTTGTTGAAATACCCAAAGAATGGGTCGCCTCGGCGTCTCCCGAGGCCAGGGCGCGGTTTTCTCGCCTTGTTGTTCAAAGACCCGATATCCTTGAGAAGATCGAAAACACCAAGGTGTCTGCATCAACGCTTGTCGATCCGCATTTGGCGGAGAGGATCCGGGACAACTTCAATTTCAGTTTTGAACTTTCCAAGCCAGCGTGCAGGTTTGAAAGGCCTTGTCTTATCGTCAATGGGCGTCAGGACGCGATGGCGGGGTATCAGGACATGATGGACGGGCTCGAGAGATATCCAAGAGCGACACTGGCAGTGCTGGATTGTGCAGGTCACAGTCTGGCTTGGGAGCAACCAGAATTATTCAAAGCTCTGACGGTGAACTGGCTGCAGCGGATGCGAACCTAAGAACAACTGTCCGACGCTTTCCGATCCTAGACGGCTTTGGGCCGGTCGCGACTGCAATTAAGTCGTCGGCCTTGAGAGTTGTTCCGCAGGGTTCCTACGAAGCAACGCCGTTCGTTGCAGCCAAGGCGGCACCGGCCCAATGGTCTATATTCCCGGAATTGACCCACCCGCGAAGGGAGGAGAAGGAACCTCTTTTCGGTTGCGGCCCTCTAAAGGTCGGGCAGAAACCCGGTTTCGGCGAGGCCATGCGCGTCGCGGAAGGCGCGGTAGGCGTCCTTGAGCGCGGCTTCCGCCTCGGGCGTCTCGTAATTGTCGAACGGCTTGCGGCAATAGCCGGCATCGGCACCCTGCCACGCCATGATCCGCTTGACCGCCGACATCGGATATTGCTTGAGCGTGAAGAAGATGATCGCGTTGGCCTTGTCCTGCAACGCCTTGGCATCCGCGATCCGGCCTTCGGCCATGGCCGCGACGATATCGGCATAAAGCTCGGGGATGATGTTGTAGAACGACCCGATCAAGCCATCGGCCCCGAAGGCCAGCCCCGACATCGCCATTTCGTCGGCGCCGGAAAAGACCCGGAAATCGGGGCCGATCTCGGCCTTGATGCGGCCGATCTCGAAATGGGTGGGGGCGGTGTATTTGACCCCTTCGATCCCCGGCATGGCGGCCAGCCGGGCCAGAAGCTCGAACCCGATCTCGCCCGCGAGCGCAATCTTGTAGACGACCATCGGCAACGAGGTGGAGGCCGTCACGTCAGCGTAGTAATTGGCGACCTGATCGGGCGTGAAGGGCCAGTAGATCGGCGGCACCGACGAGATGGCATCGGCGCCCGCAGCCTCGGCCTGACGGGCGAGCGCGACGGTCTGGTAGGTGCTGATCGCGCTCACATGGACCATGACGGGAATGCGGCCCGCGACCTCTGTGCAGACGGTTTCGACCGCGCGCATCCGTTCCTCGGGGCTCATCATGAAGCCTTCGCCGGTGGAGCCGGTCAGGTAAAGACCATCGACGCCGCGCGCCACCAGCGACGCGGTGATGCCCCGCAGCAGCCCTTCGTTCAGGCTGCCATCAAGGTCGAACGGCGTGACAAGGGCGGGGATCACGCCCTTGAAATCGTGGATCGCATATTTTGCCATATCTATGGGCTTTCGGTTCTGGGCGGTTACTCCGCCAGTGGTTGATCGATCAGGTGGCAGGCGGCCATGTGTTCGCCCTTGGCCGACTTGAATCGGCGCAACTCGGGCACCTCGGTCTTGCAGCGATCCACGGCATAGCGGCAGCGCGGGTGGAACGGGCAGCCCGACGGCGGGTTCACCGGGCTTGGCACATCGCCCTCGAGCACAATCCGGCGTGACTTCTTGTCGAGATCGGCCACGGGAATGGCCGAGAGGAGCGCCTCGGAATAGGGGTGCAGCGTGTTGGCATAAAGATCCTCGGCGTCGCACAGCTCGACGATCTTGCCCAGATACATCACCGCGATCCGGTCGCAGAGATATTCGGTCACGCTCAGATCGTGGGTGATGAAGACATAGGTCAGGTTCTTTTCGCGTTTCAGCGCCATCAGAAGCTGAAGCACCTGCGCCTGGATCGACACGTCGAGCGCGCTCACGGCCTCGTCGCAGACGATGAGTTCGGGCTCGATGCTGAGCGCGCGGGCAATGCCGATCCGCTGCCTCTGTCCGCCCGAAAACTCATGCGGATAGCGATCCATCGACTCGCGGCGCATGTTCACGGCCTCGAGCAGGTCGCCCACGATCTTGCGGCGTTCCTCCCGGGTCTTGACCCCGTAGTGGCGGAGCGGATCCTCGAGCGAGCCAAAGATGGTGAACGCCGGGTTCAGCGAGGAATGGGGATCCTGAAACACGATCTGAAGCCGTTTGCGGAAGCGAAACAGCCCTGCGTCATCGAGCGAGGTAAGCTCGGTCTCGCCGTCCTCGCCCGAATAGGTGACGGTGCCTTGCGTCGCCCGGACGAGTTGCAGGATCGCCTTGCCGAGCGTCGTCTTGCCGCAACCGCTTTCACCGACAAGGCCCAGAACCTCACCGCGCCGCACATCGAGGTCGACGCCGTCGACCGCGCGGACATGGCCCGTCACCCGTTTGAAGACACCCGTCTTCACCGGGAAATGCACCTGCACGTCGCGCAGCTTCAGGATCGGGTCATTCGGCTGCATCGGCCGCAAACTCCTCGTAGCGCCAGCACGTCACGCGATGATCGGGGGCGACCTGCGTCTCGTCCGGCATCTGGTCGCAGGCCCCGATCCGATAGGCGCAGCGGTCGGCGAACTGGCAGCCCTTGGGCCGGTTGTAGGGATCGGGGGTCTGGCCCGGAATGGCCTTGATCTCCTGATCCTTGCCCCGGCCCAGAACCGGGATCGAATCCAGAAGCGCGCGGGTATAGGGATGCACCGGGTTGCGCAGGACCTTGCCCACCGGACCGGCCTCGACGATGTTGCCCATGTACATGACGGCCACGTCATCGGCCAGTTCGGCCACCACGCCCATGTCATGGGTGATCAGCATGATCGCGGTGCCGTGGTCACGCTTGAGCGTATCCATCAACTCGAAGATCTGGGCCTGAATCGTCACGTCGAGCGCGGTCGTCGGCTCGTCCGCGATCAGGATGCGGGGGTTGCACGACATCCCGATGGCAATCATCGCCCGCTGCCGCATCCCGCCCGAATAGAGATGCGGATATTCGTTGACCCGTTTTTCGGGCAGCGGAATGCCCATCGACCGCAGAAGATCGATGGCCTTGGAATGCCTGTCCGACCGGCCAAGGCCGGTGTGGTATTTCAGCATTTCCTTGATCTGGAACCCGATCGAATAGACGGGGTTGAGCGCCGTCATCGGATCCTGAAAGATCATCGCGATTTCCTTGCCCCGGATGGCGCGCATCTTTGCGCCATCGCGCGGCAGCTGGTCGATCCGGACAGGCCCGTCCGGGCCGTGATAGGTGATCTCTCCCTCCTCGATCCGGCTCAGCGTCGGCAAAAGCTGCATGATCGAGGCGGCCGTCACGCTTTTGCCGCAGCCGCTTTCGCCCACGATGCACAGGGTCTTGCCCTGCCGGATCTCGAACGACACACCGTCAAGCGCGTGGTTGCAGCGGTTGTTGGTGTAGATGTAGGTCTTGAGCCCCTTGACGGTGAGGGCGACGTCGTTTGCCATCGCCCCTACCCCTGCTGGGACGGGTCGGTCGCATCGCGCAGCCCGTCTCCGATGAAATTCACGCTCAGCACGAACAGCGAGATCGTGGCCCCCACAGGAAGCCAGATCCACCAGTTCTGCTCGAGCACGCGCAGATCCTGCGCCGCGTTCAGGATGTTGCCCCAGGTCGGGATCGACAGCGGGACGCCAAGGCCCAGAAAGCTCAACCCCGCCTCCTGAAGGATGAAGGCCGCCGTCGACAGGGTGATGTTGACCATGATCGGCCCAAGCGCATTGGGCAGCATGTGTTTATAGGCGATCCGCGCGGGCCCGAGGCCAAAGCTGCGCAGTGCCTGCACGTATTCCTCTTCGCGGATCGACAGCATCCGCGCGCGCGCCATCCGGTAGATGCCGCCCCAGCCCGTCAACGTGAAGATCACGATCAGGTTCAGCAGGGATTGCCCGAGGATCGCCACCAGCAGCAAGACGAGAATGATCTGCGGAAACGACATGAAGATTTCCGAGATCCGCATCGCGATCCAGTCGAGCCAGCCACCAACATAGCCGGAATACACACCGATGATGACGCCAATGATGGCCGACAGAAGCGCACTTCCCAGCCCCACGAGGATCGAGACCCGCCCCCCGTAAAGGACCCGGGCAAAGACGTCGCGGCCTGTCTTGTCGGTGCCGAACCAATGCTCGGCCGAGGGCGGCTTTGCGATGGCGCGCAGGTTGGGCGACATCGGGTCATGCTGCGCGATCAGCGGCGCGAAAAGGCTCATCAGGCAGATCACGGCGAAGATCACGAAGCCCATGACCGCCAGACGGTTGTTGAGAAACTTCGACATGAACCGGCCGGTGCGCTGCCTGGTTCCGGCCAGCGCCGCCTCGCGGTCGCGGATCTTGTCGAACTGGGCATCGCGCCGCGTTCTGGGGCGTGTGGCATTGGCATCCGTCATGGCGCTATTCGCCCAGCCGGACGCGCGGATCGATAATCGCGGTCAGGAGATCGACGATGAGGCTCGCGATCAGAACGGCCAGAACCGAGAAGAGCGCAACCATCATGACTAGCGGATAATCCTGACTGCGCACCGCCGAGACGAATTCCTTGCCGATGCCGGGCCACTGGAACACCTGTTCGATGATCACCGAACCGCCGATCAGAACCGGAAGCCGGAACCCGATCAGAACGATCACCGGCGTCAACGCAACACGAAACCCGTGCAGGATATTGACCCGCCATTCCGGCATGCCCTTGGACCGGGCGGTGCGGATGAAATCGCGGCTCAGCGCATCGAGCATCGAGGAGCGGGCATAACGCATGACGCCCGCCGTCATCATGATCGACAGCACCATCGCGGGCATGACCAGATGCGGAAGCCTGTCCCAGAAACTGTCATAGCCGGGCAGGATACGCCCCCCCACCGGAAACCAGTTCAGGTTAAGGGCGAAGACGAGGATCGCGACAAGGCCAAAGAAGAATTCGGGGATCGACACGCCCAGCATGCCCACGACCGTCAGGCTCTGGTCGGTGAGGCTGCCGCGCGTCAGCGCGCTGATCGTGCCGAGGATGCTGCCCAGAACGGTCGAGATCAGCAGCGCCGCGAAAGAGAGTTCCAGCGTCGCGGGCAGCCGGTCGAGAAAGATTTTCGAGATCGGCACACCGCCGGCAAGGCTGTATCCGAATTCGCCCTGCATCACGCCAGTGATCCAGATCCAGTAGCGCACGATGAACGGCTTGCCCAATCCGAGGCTTTCCCTGAGCGCCTGAAGACGCTCTTCGTCCATCATGCTCAGCGCGTCGGGCGGCACCATGTGAGAAACGGCATCGCCCGGCGTCAGCTCGAGCCCGAGGTAGATCAGAAAGCTGATCACGATCACCATCGGGATCAGGGTCAGCAATCTGCGCGCGATATATGTGAGCATGTGCCTCGGGGGTCAAAGCTTGGTCATGAAAGGGGGAGCAGCCTTCCGGACGCTCCCCCGGGGAGTTCAGAAACCCTGATCGAGGATCACTCGCGCGGGAACTGGTTGATCCAGAACATCCGGGTATAGGGGATGTTCACCGCGGTCACGTTCATGTGCTCCATCTCTTCGAGAGCAGGCACATCCGTGGCGTTCTTGGTATAGCCAAAATCGGCACGGAAGGCCGCCGCGTTGCGGATCAGGTTGGCATCCCCGTCAGCGGAGGGCAGCGCGATGATCCGGTCGATCTTGGCAACGCCCCGGTGGTAATCGGGGAACGGCACCAGCGTGGTGAACTCGTTCATCCGGGCCTCTTCGATCATGAAGGGACCCGAGCCAACGGGCTTCTGCCAGAACTCGTGCTGCTGGATTTGCAGCGGATCGACGCCTTCGAGATAGGCTTTCGGAAGCGGCGCGAATTGCGCGAACGACATCAGCATGTTCGGGTCGATCGTCGCGAAGGTCAACGTGACCGTGCGGCCATCGACGGAAATGCCGCTGATGATGTCGGCCTCTCCGGCCTTGTAGGCATCGGCGCCTTCGATACTTCCGATTGTCGTCGCGACAAGCGGCTGAACGATCGGCGCAAGAGCGGCGGTCTCGATGCTCCAGACGACGTCTTCCGCCGTAAGGTCCGATCCGTCATGCCACTTGAGCCCTTCCTTCATGGTAAAGCTCAGGGTCAGGCCATCTTCGCTGACCTCGTAGCTTTCGGCCAGTTCGCCACCGATCGGCGTAAGCGATCCGTCGGCTTCGAGAATGGTGTCAAAGGCATAGCGGCTGTGCACCCAGATACCGAGGTTCTGCCAGGGCAATTCGAAGAACTGCATCGGCGCGGCGTTGGTATAGGCCACGCGCTCGCCATCCTCGTTGGGCTCGACCGTCCAGTTGATGACATCGGAATTGTAGCTGTACTGCTCGTTTCCGTAGGGCGCCCCGTTGCGGCTGATCCGGTCACTCTCGAAGATGTAGAGCTGCTGGTAATAGAGCGGCAGGATGTAGACATTCTCGTTGATGATGCCTTCCATCTGCTGATAGCCGGCGCGCTGCACGGCCGGGTCGACCGTGCCATTGACCTGTTCCACAAGCGGAAGCATCTCTTCCACCGTCGGGATCATCGGCATCTGCCCTTCGGCAAAGCGGTTGAAGTATTCCTGGTTCGCGATGGCCGCGCGGGCACCGTAGAGCATGTCCCATTCGACAACCGAGGGGCCATTGACCGGATCGTCCGGACGGCCGGTGATCTGCGCGCCCACATCGCCTTCAAGCAGGCGATAGGTCATGTCGATGCCCACATCGGCAAGCTGGGCCTGCACAACCGCCATGAAATCGGCGGTCAGCTGATCGGGGTAATAGTAGACCATGTCGAGCGTGCGGCTGCCGTCCCATCCGGCCTCGGCCAGAAGTTCGCGCGCACGTTCGGGGTTGTAGGAATAGGTGTTCATCCCTTCGGGATAATTGGCCGGGTCCGAAGTGAGGCCGACCGCCGGGATCGCCGCGCCTTCGAACAGCGTCTCGGCGATCGTTTCCATGTCGATTGCATAGGCGATCGCCTGACGGACGCGCGGGTCGGACAGTTCGCTTTCGTTGATAGCCTGGGCCCAGGCCCCGGTCGTTCCGCAGACCGCAATCAAGGCTGCGGCGGACGTTGTGAGAAGTCTGTTCATTCCAATCCCCTGTTGTCGTTCGTCATTATCGGCACGCCGGCCAGAGCCGATCTTCGCGCCTAGAGTTGCCGGGTCTTCGATGCCCGGAATTGCAGGCTTTTCCCGGTCGCGCCGATGCAATCGACCATCCCGAGACCCTCCGGGACCGGACACGCGCTCCCCTGGCAAGGCCCTCGCCGATGCGCCTTGCGGCAGCGTTGACAGGCGAAGATATCCTATTAACATAACAACATGGCATTTTGCGCTGAGTCAAGGCTCTTGT
>CALFSV010000099.1 GCA_937916485.1 uncultured Paracoccaceae bacterium
CTCGGCAATCGTCGTGCCGACGTCCCCGATTACAAAGTCTGGCCTTGGCACACCTAGACGGCTGGTCAGGTCACTGACAAAGGCAGGGTCGCGGCCGGTGACGAAAATCAGGCCAAGCCGGTCCCGGTTCGCCTCGACCCAGCCGTAGAACTTTTGCAGATCTTCCTTGGTGCCTCCAAGAAAGGTGCCGTCCAGATCGGTGGCTAGAACCATGTCCTTGTCGGTGATGTCGGTGATGTCGGTGGTGTCTGCGGATGTGATAAAATCTTGAAGGGTCATGAGATCCTTTCGGCTAAGGTTGCGATGTCCCGGTCAGACGCGGGATGATTAAAGACAAGATCCATGGCGCGCGGCTCGGCCTCGATCGGGCGGGCCCAAAGGGTCGCAAAGGCGGTCCCGAGGTCCGCCCTGTCATGCAGGATCGCGCGGACGGTTTCACAAATCGGCATCGCCACGCCCAGCCTGCGGGCCAGATCGGTGACGGAGATGGCGTTCCGTTCGCCTTCAACGACGACGGGCTTTCCGCCAAAGCAGTCAGACCGCGCGACCCCTTGTCCGAGTTGTTGGCCCAGCGCCATGTTGCGCGACGTCGGGCTTGAGCAGGTCAGCGCCAGATCACCGATGCCGGACAGACCAGTCACCGTTTCGCGGCGGTCGCCGAGGGCCTCGGCGAGGCCCTTCATCTCGTCCAGGCCACGTGTGATGAGGGCGGCGCGTGTGTTTTCGGCAAAGCCGGCCCCTGTCATCATGCCGCAGGCGATGGCGATGATGTTCTTGACCGCACCGCCAACTTCGACCCCAACCAGATCGTCCGAGACATAGGCCCGAAAGCTTTGGGTGGTCAGCGACATGGCAAGGCGCACAGCCGGGCTGTCATCGGGTTTGAGGCGGTCAGAACTGCCAAAGGGAAAGGCGACCGTGGCGGCTGTTGGATGACCCAGCGCCGTTTCTCGCGCAAAGGTCGGGCCCGAAGTGCAACCAACGACGTGGGCACCAAGCTCTTCTTGTGCGACCTGGGTCATCAGCAGTCCGGTTTCAGCCTCGATCCCCTTGGCGCAGATCGCAACTGGAATGCCCGGAGGGGCGTGTTCCGCAACCTGCCGGGCCACGCTGCGCACACTAAGGGATGGCACGACGATCAGGACGACCTCCGCACCTGCCAGAGCGTCCGACATCTGGGCGGCGACGAGCAGTGCCTTTGGCAAGAGGACGCCCGGCAAATGGCGTTCATTGGTTGAGGATCGGTTGATCTCGTCCACTATGGCCTTGTCGCGGCCCCAGATCACCGTCTGGACGCCGGAATAGGCGAGGGTTGCTGCCATTGCGGTGCCCCAGGACCCTGAGCCAATGACGGCTGCCCGCCCGTAGCGGCGCGCGTGACGTGGAAATGCTTCGCCAAGCACGGCATGATGTTCCATCGTCACCTCAAGAGACTGGGTTGAAGGAAAGTCGCGAACGAGAGCAGCGCCCGTAGTAGGGGCCCGATCAATCAGAAATGTCGCTTACAGAACATCCATGTCGTAAAACATGCATCCGAAGCGGCAAAGATCAATGCTGCATCTGCAAATAATCTGACAAATCCGACCAAAGCCTTCTGTCACACCCTAGCCGTCTACAAGATGCGCAAGTTTTGCACGGACCTGCCGCAATATGCAGCGTTATGAGATATGAAAGCGACATGTGTATGTCGTTTTTGGACTTTCTCTGCAACTGCACTATAGTCGGAGGTCAAAGCAAAACCAAAAGGAGTTCGTCCCTCATGACCGCATCGGTCCGCACAGCCATTTTCCCCGTCGCTGGACTTGGTACCCGATTTCTGCCCGCCACCAAGGCAACCCCGAAAGAGCTTTTGCCTGTGATTGACACCCCGCTCATCCAGTTCGCAATCGACGAGGCGCGGGACGCAGGGGTCGAGCGGATGATCTTCGTCAGCCACCCGTCAAAGTCCGCGATCGAGCGGTATGTCATGGATGACGCGCGCTTGAGGACCGAGTTGCAGGCCAGAGGTAAGCCAAAGCTGGCCGCCGAGCTTCGTAGCGCATCGCTAAGCCCGACGTCTGACGACGTGGTCTTTGTGATGCAGAATGAACCGCTTGGCCTGGGCCATGCTGTCCTTTGTGCGCAGGATCTCGTTCTGCCTGGACCGGTGGCAGTGATCCTGCCCGATGATCTTATCCTTGGCCGGGGCTGCATCGGTGAGATGATCGCCGCCTATGAAAAGGCTGGCCGGGGTCACCTTGTGGCCACGATGACCGTCGCCCCTGAAGAGACAAACAAATATGGCATCTTGTCAGTGACATCTAGCACCGGCGCCTTGTTGCGCGCAAATGGTATGGTTGAAAAGCCCAGCCCAAAGGACGCGCCATCGAATGACGCGGTGGTCGGCCGCTACGTTCTGGACGGTTCCATCTTTGACGATCTGAGGTCCCAGCCACCCGGCGCCGGGGGTGAGATACAACTGACAGACGCAATTGCCGCAGGCGCAGGCCGTGTCGGGCTTTGTGGGTATCGCTTCTCGGGCACGCGGTTTGATTGTGGATCGAAAGCGGGTCTGTTTCGGGCATCCCTGCACCTTGCCGGGCAGGACCCTGAGCTGGCCCAGGTTCTTGACGAGGTGTCGGCAAGACGCGGACCGGCCAAAGCCGCCTGAGTGGACTGGATTACCCAGCGATCAGCGCCTGAACGGTTAGCCGACGAGCTTTCTTTGCACCGCAAAGGGGCTGAGACCCAACCACGTTTGGATTGAATTGGACACTTCACGTGCACCGGTGAATTCGAACTTCTCAGCCTCTGCGGCCACGTCGGTGAGGCCCATCCAGACAGCCGTCATGGTGCGTAGATCGGTTGAGACATATAGATTCACATCAAAGCCCGGGTCTGCCCAGCAAAGATCGACGTCGCCGGCCTTTTCGATGACCATCCACCAGTTTCGTTTTGTGGACGGAAGGTCGTGATAGATGAACTGAACCACGACCCGCCGTTTCGGCAATGGGTCAGGGTTCAGGTTCCGGCGCATGTCCCACATCAGAAGCGAGGGGTCGAGGTTCTTGAGGGACAGGGAGGACTCAACCCACTTCTGCCCCCACATGCCCATGGCAATGACAACTTCGCGGAGGTCCTTTCCCGCATCTGTCAGCCGATATTTGAACACCCCTCTTTCCAACGGGACCGGTGTCCTTTCGATGATGGCGGCGGCCTCAAGGTCTTTGAGACGATGCGACAAAAGGGTCGGTGACATCTTGGGCACCCCTCTCCGCAAATCGTTGAACCGCGTGGATCCAGCAATCATTTCTCGAAGCAGAACCATCGTCCATCGCGTGCACAGGACCTCGGCGGCCATGGCAAGTGGGCAGAACTGTTTGTATCCGGCATGTGCCATCGTCGTCCCCTCGTGGTTTCAGGTTAGAGTACCCTTCCGACCGTTTCAGGATAGTACAGAAACTGGATCACCCGGTTCAGTCTCGTGACTAGAGAGGGCCGCACGCTTTCGGTCAGCCTCCTTACACACGGTGCGGCACCTTTGCTGCGCCACAAAACAGGAGCACGAGAATGACCGTTTACCTCATCGCTGATATCAAGGTCACCAACGATGGCTGGGTCCCGGGCTACGCGACCCACGTCCACGAATTGGTTGAGAAACATGGTGGGCGCTACCTTTCCCGGAGTGGCAGGATCGAGACATTGGAAGGTACCGACAAGGACAGCACCCTAATCGCGATCCTTGAGTTTCCGACACGGCAGGCCCTCGATAATTTCACGGCCGATCCGGAATACGCACCCTTTGGCAAGGCGCGTCAGGCAGGCAGCGTTTCGAACTTCTACGTCATCGACGACACCGACATCGCCGGCACGATCCCATACTTGAAAGCTGGCTAAGGTTCAGGCCATCGTCCGCGGTTAGACAGACCCTGACACGGCTATGCCTCGCGCAAGAAGCACAGCTTCAGACAACTTCAGTTCGGCATGCCACCCGTCAGGGCGCTGTCACGACGAGCGGTATACTCGCGATCACGGTATTGTCCTGGGACATGACATATCGCACCTCGTAGCTGCCTGGAGTGTCTGGTGCCTGGACCATGACGGGGTTCCCCCTGTTCACGTAGCTATAGGTGACATACCCGCTCTCGCCCTTGGCGGCGATGGCTATGAAATCCCGATCGTTGGCAGGACCGTCCCAGCCGACCGGCACGTCCGATCCGGCTGCTGCTGACGGCGGGGCGACAAGGCGGGCGCTAACCGGGGTGACCGAAATGGGCTGCGTGTATATCGTCTCGCGGTCCTGAAAGACGTAGCGCAGTTTGTAGTTTCCTGGTGTCGGGGGCATTTGCAGTTTCACCGGATTGCCGTCCCGCAGGTAGGCGTAGTTAATGTAGGACCCACCGATCTCGGCCACCTGGACGTTGTCCCGTGGCGCATTTGGTCCTGTCCACCCGATGTCCACCGTCGATCCCGCAACGGCTGCGTCCGGAGCATCGAATCCCACATCGACCTTTGTGACCATGATCGGCTGGGTGTAGATGGTTTCGCGATCCTGGAAGACATAGCGCAATTCATACTCGCCTGGCGTTGCAGGCATTTGCAGGGTCACCGGATTGCCGTCTCGCAGGTAGGCATAGCTGATGTATGTGCCGCCGATTTCCGCGATCTGTGCGTTGTCACGATCCGCATTCGGCCCGGTCCAACCGACCTGGATCTCAGAGCCCGCAGCGGCCTCGGCTGGTGCAATCAGCCCGACCTCGACCGGTGTTACCTCGATCATCGAGGTTGCAGCGATTTCGCGGTCGCGGAAGACGTAGCGCAGCTCGTACATCCCCGGCTCTGCCGGAAGCTGAAGGCGGACCGGGTTGCCATCTCGAGTATAGGTATAGCTTGAATAGGTTTCCCCTGGCAGCCCGACCTGGATGTTGTCCGACCGTTGGGCTGGACCGACCCAATCTACCTCAATCACCGAGCCGATTGTCGCGCTCTCTGGGCCGGTCACGCTGATTTCTGCATCGAGTATTTCGATCGGCCGGGTGCCGATGATCTCCCGGTCGTTCAGCAGGTAGCGCAATTCGTAAATGCCGGGCTCGATGGGCAAGATCAGGTCGACGGGGTTTCCGTCGCGTGTGTTGGTGTAGTCCAAATAGGTTTCACCCGGTCGCCCGATCTGGATGTTGTCGCCTCTCTCGTCGGGACCGTTCCAACCAACTTGAATCGTGGATCCGCGCGGGGCGCTATCAGGGGCAATGAGGCTAGCTGTCGGTTTGATTTCCGGGAAGACAACTTCAACCATGTTAGTTCCGCCGGCAATGGCGACGAATGTCGCTTCGATCGCCGTTTCATGCGCGACGGAATAGGCCGTCGCGACATAGGCCCCTTCGGCCAACTCGGCAACAAGCGGATTGTCACTGGCATCGTCGACCATCGGGTCAGCAACACCGGACAGGCTGATGTCCCACAGAACAGGCGTTTCGATCAGCACCTTGTCGTCGCCAAGAACTGCAGTGAATGAGACACTAACAAGCGCGAGTTCGGGTTCTTCAACCACGCTGGCGAGCGCAGTGGTCAACTCTGCCGCGTTGGCAGCCATTAGGAACTGACCCCCGGTTTCAGCGGCAATGCACTGCATCTGGCCAAGCGCCTCGGCATCGCCGCTTACGTCAAAGCCAATCACATGGGCCGTAAAGTCGATTCCGGCTTCTTCAAGCAGGCGGGCGGCGGCGCAAGGATCTGGGTTGCAGGTTTCTACCCCGTCCGAGATCAGGATGACGGTGGCGCTGTCCTCAGTATAACGCAGCGCTTCGGCGGCGGCGATGACGGCATCGGTCATCGGT
>CALFSV010000100.1 GCA_937916485.1 uncultured Paracoccaceae bacterium
TAGAAGGAAGATTGCCAGCACCCAAGCGAAATGGGGGGTGGAAACGCATAAATTCCGAATTGGCATGTAATATCAAAACGCTACAAAAATTTGTCGCGCAAATGGAAACAATGGGACCCGATTAGCGGATTGTTTCGATGGGCCCTTCCGCCCGGCCATGGATGAACTGGTTCACGTAAGGGTCTGGACTCGTGTCCATTTCCCTGATCGGGCCCGTCCAGCGGATCTTGCCAGCGTGGATCATGGCCACCTGGTCGGCAATAGCACGCACGCTGGTCATGTCATGGGTGATCGTGATCGCCGTGGCCCCCATTTCGGTCACGATCTCGCGAATAAGGTTGTTGATGACGCCGGCCATGATCGGATCGAGGCCCGTTGTCGGCTCGTCAAAGAAGATGATTTCAGGATCGGCACAGATGGCGCGGGCCAGGCCCACCCGCTTTTGCATGCCGCCCGAAAGCTCGGCCGGGAGCCGGTCGGCCACGTCCGCTTGCAGGCCGACGCGCCCCAGTTTCTCGATCGCGATGCTGCGGGCTTCGGGCCATGGCCGGGCCAGGCTGCCACGCAAGAGACGGAAGGCGACGTTCTGCCAGACGGGAAGCGAGTCGAAGAGGGCGCCGCCCTGGAACAGCATGCCGAACCGGGCCAGGAAGGCCTCGCGCGGGAGCCGTGTGACGTCGGTTTCGTCCACCGTGATGATACCTGCGTCCGGTTTGACCAGTCCCAGAATGCATTTGATCAGAACCGACTTGCCGGTCCCCGAACCGCCGATAACCACCATGCTTTGGCCTTTGCCGACATGCAGGTCGACCCCGCGCAGGACGTGGTTGGAACCGAAGGATTTTTTGACGCCTGTCAGGGTGATCATGCGGAAAAGAACGCCTCTGTCAGCAGGAAGTTCGCGGCGAGGATGAGGACAGCGGCCGCCACGACCGAGGACTTGGTCGCCCGTCCGACCCCCATCGCGCCTCGGTCCGAGTGCATTCCATAATAACAGCCCATCAGCGCGGCGACAAAGCCGAACACGGCCCCTTTGGCCAGGGACGAGGCGATGTCGTGAAACTCCAGAAAGTCGGCGGTGTTCTGAAGATAGCTGGTTGTGTTGAACCCCAGCCTTTGCGTGCTGATCACAAAGCCGCCAAGGATGCCGATCACGTCACCGATGCCGACCAGAAGGGGCATGACCAGCGTGGCCGCCAGGACCCGAGGCAAGGTCAGGTACTTCATCGGGTGGGTGGAGAGCGTCACAAGGGCGTCGATCTGCTCGGTCACCTTCATGGTCGCAATCTCGGCCGCGATGGACGAGGTGACGCGGGCTGCGATCATCAGGCCGACCAGGACAGGCCCAAGCTCGCGCACCATGCCGATGGCGACGATCTGGGGCACCACGGCCTCTGCCGAAAAGCGCGACCCGCCAGAGTAGATTTGCAAGGCCAGGGCGCCGCCGGTGAAAAAGGCGGTCAGGCCCACCACCGGCAAAGAGAAATAGCCGATTTGCAAAAGGGCGTGCCGAAACTCGCCAACATAGAAGGGGGGCCGCAACAGATGGCTGATCGTCTCGCCGATAAAGATCGCAAATCTGCCGGTTGCGGCCAGAAGCGTCAGGGTCGCGGCACCTAGTCGGGCGACCAGCCTTAACATGAGGTTGACCCGTGTGACGCCTGCGTCATGTCTGAAGATACCGCCGCTCGTAACGCGGACCAAGCGAGGTGAGGATTTCGTAGCCGATCGTCCCGGCGACGCTGGCAAGATCGTCCGGGCCCTGATGGGGCCCGAGGATCGAAAGGGTCTTGGGGGTGTCGTGCAGATCAGTGATATCGACTGTTATCAGGTCCATAGAGACCCGCCCAACCAGCGGGCAGGGTACATCATTGTGCCAAAGCGTGGCCCGAGAGGACAGAACCCGATGCAACCCGTCGGCATATCCGGCTGAGAGGGTTGCGATCCGGCCGGGCCGCTCGGCCTGCCAGGAATTGGCATAGCCCACCACCTCGCCCTGTTGCAGAGTGCGGATCTGAACGACGGGCAGGTCGAGCCGGACAACCGGGGTGGCCTCGGTATAGGGGGCCGCCCCGTAGAGACCGATCCCGGGTCTTGTGATGTCGAAATGGTAATCTGGTCCAAGCAGGATCCCGCCGGTTGCGGACAGCGACCGAGGTGCCCCAAGTCCGTCGGTCATCTGACGGAACATATCCAGCTGGTAGGGGTTCATCGGGTGATCAGGCTCATCCGCACAGGCAAGATGGCTCATCAACATGGTTGGCCCCTGGGCCAGAGCCGTTTCCGCAACGGCGGCCCATTCGTCCCACTCCATCCCCAGCCGGTTCATTCCGGTGTCCAGCTGAATCCCGAAGGGGTGTCCCGGCAGGGCCTCGAAGTGGCGGGTCAATTGGTCAAGGCTGTTAAGCATGGGGGTCAGCCCAAGGTCGCCGATGGTGTCGGTGTCGCCGCGCATGTGGCCGGAAAATATGCAGATTTCCGGGCCAGGCCCAAGGGCGCGCCGGACGACAGCGCCTTCCTCGGCCATGGCGACAAAGAACCGGCGGCAGCCTGCGCGGGCCAGTGCGCGGGCAACCCGCGCTGCGCCAAGGCCGTAGGCGTCCGCCTTGACCACCGCGCCGGTTTCGGCGCTGCTCATACGGTCAAGGGCGCGCCAATTGGCGACGATGGCGTCTAGGTCGATGGTCAAGATGGCACGGCTCATGGCGGTCTTTTGACAGGCAGGGGCAGGGGCGGCAAGGGGGGGCGGATCATTCCTCCGGGACGGTGGCGAGGCGGTAGGCCAGCAGCTCTTCCGGCTCCAACAGGTAGATCTCGGACGGGGGGGTCATCAGGGCGTGCTGCATCAGGGCAGGGTCGATGCCCATCTCGATCAGGTAGGCCATCACCTCGCCCTGCCCGCGTTGGATATCCTCGACCGCAAGAAAGGCGGGCAGGGCCGCGTTCTGGCCAAAATAGTGCTGGTGCACGCCGACCCACGCCCCTTCGGCCACCTCGCGGCTGGTGCCGGCGGCAAGGATATAGGGGCAGGCGGACAGGCAGATGTCGGTCTCGGTCATGGCTGTCCCAACCTCAAGCCTGCGCAGGGTCCGGCCAATCGCCAGCGCGTCGAGGACTGAGCCACCGGGGCTGTTCAGAAAGACGGTCGTCGGCGGGACCGCTTGCGTCTCAAGCCATTCGGCCAGCCTGTTGGCGTCCCCGTCCGCGATTGTGCCTGTCAGGGTAAGGGCGGTCCCACCGTCCCAGTCTGCCGTGTCAAAGGCCAGTCGGCTGGGCATGTCCAGGGTCGAGGGGATGGGCCGTGAACCGGGGGCCGGAGGGCGGAAGGTCAGATCGCCCGGCGCATAGCGCCGCGTCTGGTCGCCCGGCCGCGTCGGTTCGGTCATCCCCGGCGCGGTTGAGCCGCTAAGTATGCCCGGCAGCACACGCGCCACGTCAGCCCCGAACAGCAGCAGGGCAAGCCCGACTTGCAGGCCAAGGATCGCCAGCAGCCAGCGCCGGACCGGGTGGGGCGCGGGATCGGGCAGATCGGTCATTCGGCGGGTCGAGATGTATCGACCGCCGACAATCCGGTCCTGCGCGGGTCAGGTGCCGAATTTGGCGGTGGTTCCAGTGCAGACGGCTGAAGCGGAGGAAGATCGGCCTGCGCCGCTTCGATCTCGCGCAGGCCGGCAAGGGCGGCGCGGAATTCGGCCAGCGTCATCTGATCTTGGCCCGACACGCCCGCGCGCCCGGCGCGGATCGCGGCCTGGGCGATGGCGGTGATAAAGACCAGAACCGCTGGCAACAGGTCGATGGCGATGGCCCCGGCCCAAGAGGGGATAAAGTTTCCCGCATACAGGATGACCGCATCGGCGGTGGAGATCGGGGTATAGACGGTCTCTTCGGGTTGCTGCATCGACATGACGCTTTCGGCGGCCAGTCGCAGCGTTTCGGCCCGCTGGCCCAGAACGGTCAGCACCGAATCGATCGTGGCCTGCTGACCTGCCCGAGTGTCGGCGTTTGACCCGTCGAGTTGCGGCAGGATCACTGACTGGGACAGATCCAGCGCCGACCGCTGGACAAGCGGGGCTACCGAAAGCTGGCGCAGGCGGGTGATGACATTGGCCAGCCGCACGGCCTCTTCCGAAAACTGGACCGAGCGGGTCTCGACCGGCCCCGGCTCGACCGTGAGGGCGCGCATCCGGCTCAGGATCTGGTTGCCCTCGGCAAAGGCAGCTCCGACGAGGCTGTCCTGGCTCGCGATCTGCGCCTCCAGCCCCGACAGTTCATCCGCCTTCTGGCGCAACAGACGGAACACCGCGCCCTGACCGGCAAAGCCCGACAACTCGCCGCTGGCCTCTTGTTCGGACAGGTCGGAGAAGGACTGGCGCACGCGGGCCACGTCGCGCTCCAGCGCCTGAGCCGAGACGGCGATGGTATTGGCCCGCTCCAATGCGGCCTGGTAGTTCTGCACGGTGGTGGCCAGATGCTGTTCGACCGCCGCGGCACCGGCAAGGGCGGCGGCATTCAGCCAGGATGACATGGCAATGATGGCCAGCGAGCCAAGCCCCATCGAGGCCAGCAGACCAAGCCGCGAGGCCATCGTCCGCATCGCGGGCAAAAGCCGCATCATGTAGGACCAGAAGACAAAGATACCGACCGACACGGCGACCGAATAGGCCATCGCGGCAAAGACACTCAGCGCGCCGGTATCGTCCAGAAGGGACGACACCCCAAGGTAGGTATAGATGCCAGAGGCCACCGCAAGCACGGCAAGGGCGGCGCCGGTAAAGCTGTCCAGCCAGGCCAGATGGCCCTCAATCTCGCGGGATTGTTGCAGACCGCGCATTTCGGCCCGGCTGACGGGATCGGTTCCGGACATTGGCGGCCCTCCTTGGCGGTTGCTGGCAAGATAGGCGGCGGGGCCGGGCATTGCGAGTCACGCCCGCGTCAGTTGACCCCGAAGTTGCGGTTGCGCTGAAACCACATCCGTTCCCCGATCAGACAGTCATAGGGGGTCGCCTGTGTCGGCCAGATACGCTCGGGCAAGGGGGCGGGCGAGGGGGCGGGTATCGGGTTGAAGGGACCGCCTGCCAGTTCCAGTACCAGCTTGCGGGTCACGGCTGCGGCGAAATCCTTCCAATCGCGCACGGCGATGACAAAGGCGCCGGGACCGCCGATCACGCAGCGTTCGTAATAGACATCCAGATCCGCCAGCCTGCTGCCGCCCAGCCCCTCGCGCGTCATCAGGGGCAGCCCGTTGATGGTGATGCCCCTTGCCAGCACGGCATCGCGGGCCTCGGGCGCAGGGCGGCCCTGATTGTTCGGACCGTCGCCCGAGATGTCGATGATCCGACGCAACCCCTGGAATGTGTTGCCGTCCAGACTGTCGGCCCCGTAATAGAGCGCCCCGCTGATCGACGTGCGGCTTAGCGTTCCGGCCCGCCAGTCGGAGAGGGTCTGGGCGACCCTTTCAAGGTCATCCGGCCCGTCGATCATGGTCCAGTCCTGCACCACCCGATATGTGCCGGTTCCGGCCCATTCCACATAGGACAGGGCAATTTGGCCAATCATCCCCCGGCCAATCACCTCTGCGACGGGTGCGCTGCGCAAGGCCTCGGCATAGCCGCGCCGTTGCAGGTCAAGCTCGGTTGGGGACATGGAGCGTGAGACATCGACAAGCAACAACAACTCAGCGTCCACTTCCTGGGCCGCCAGCGGTGCGGCAAGGCAGAGCGAGAAGAGCAGGGGAAGAACGCGGTGCATCCCCGACTGTCAGCCGCAACCGGCGCTTCTGTCCAGTGACGATTGTGCGAGCAAACGGTTGCACCGCCCGCCCCGGCCTTCGTAGTCTGATCCCATGGCAGATCATCACGCCATTCAGGGAGGATACCATGGCGCTACCGACACGTCGCGTGACACGAGAGGAAATGCTGAAGCGCGTTGCGCTGTTTGACGAAATCAAGGGATTTGACGGCGGGTTGCCAGACAGCGACCACCCTGACGCCCGACGGACCCTGTTCAACGTCGTGGGCTTTCAGCCGCCCGAAGGGGCCGGGGGGGCGACATCATCACCGGTCGAGGCCAGTGCGGCCGAAAACGCGGCCATCAAGATTTCCGAAGGCTTCAACCTGGGCTACTGCAAGGCCAAGCCGGGCAAGGGCCCGATGATGCACAACCACGACACCAATGAGACCTTCATCCCGATGACGGGCCGCTGGGAATGTTCATGGGAAGTGGATGGCAAGGTCGAGGCGTTCGAACTGGGCCCCTATGACGTCATCTCTTTTCCCCCCGGCGTCCAGCGCCGGTTCATGAACGCCACATGGGACGAACCGGATCAGGAGCATCTGCTGATGTTCGTGATCGGCGGCAACGGTCCCAAGGCGGAATTCTCACCCGAGGCGATGGCCGAACTGAAAGAAAAGGGGCTTGTGGCCTAGGGCCACCGCTCGTTGCAAAGTATTGAACTGGCGACCGGTCCAACCGGTCGTCAGTTGATCCCGTTTTCTCGCTGCAACTCACGAATATAGGTGACAATCGTGGCGACATCGGCCCGGGTCAGACCTGGAACCGGGGCCATGTTGCCGAAATCCCAATGGTGCGATTGCACGCCCAACGCGACAGCGCGCTGGAACGATTCGTCCCCGTGATGATTCGGCTCGTAGATGATGTGGACCAGCGGGGGGGCGACCCCGTCCTGACCGGCTCCGTTCTGCCCATGACAGGCAGCACAGGCGGCTTCATAGGCCCGCTGGCCCATCTGGGCCTCGCTCGACAATTGGGCCGGCAAGGCAACCTGGACAATCGCTGCGCCGGGCGTCGACGATAGGGCGCCTTGGTTGGCAAGCTCTGGCGGCGTCTGCCTTTCGGCATAGAATGCATATGCCGCAAGGCAGGCGGCCAAAATGAGCAGGAGGCCAGCGACACGAGTGTTGTTCATCAAATGAAATCCAGCTTTGGGGTCTTGCATCGGGACATCGGGAAGTAAGCCCGTTATCCAAGGTTCCCGCGCTGGAAGGTCAACCCGTCTTGGAGAGGTCTTGGAAACATCTTCTTGGCAGGCCCTAGGCAGAGAACGGCCACAAGCCCCGTGATGCTGATGAGTCCGACAGGGGCCAAAGCGGCCGCTAGAACGACCGGTCGTCGCCCTGCTGCCAGGCCTTGGCCAGGTTGCCAAATCGGGTAAAGCGGCCCTCAAAGCTCAGGTCGACGGTTCCGATGGGGCCGTGGCGCTGCTTGCCGATAACCACCTCGGCCTTGCCATGCAGGCGCTCCATTTCTTCTTGCCACTGGGCCATCTTCTCCAGCTCGTGATCGCCGGGTTTTTCCCGCTCCTTGTAGTATTCCTCGCGGAACACGAACATGACGACGTCGGCGTCCTGCTCGATCGACCCGGATTCGCGTAGGTCCGACAGCTGCGGACGCTTGTCCTCGCGGCTTTCGACCTGGCGCGACAGCTGCGACAGGGCAATGACGGGAATGTTGAGCTCTTTGGCGATGGCCTTGAGGCCCTGGGTGATCTCGGAAATCTCATTGACCCGGTTCTCGGACCGGCCGGTGCCGCGCAACAGCTGCAGGTAGTCAACGAACAGGGCATCCAGCCCGTGCGTCCGCTTGAGCCTGCGGGCGCGGGCGGCAACCTGGCTGATCGGCAGGGCGGGGGTGTCGTCGATGAACAGGGGGCAGGATTCAAGCTGCTTGGCAGCCTCGACGAACCGGCGAAATTCGCCTTCGGTCATATCGCCCCGGCGGATCTGCTCACTGGGAACTTCCGAGGCTTCGGAGAGGATACGGGCGGCAAGCTGCTCGGCACTCATCTCGAGCGAGAAGAACCCAACAACCCCACCGTTGACGGCCCCTTCAGTGCCGTCAGGCAACTGGCCCTTCTTGTAGGCCTTGGCCACATTGAAGGCGATGTTGGTGGCCAGCGAGGTTTTGCCCATCGACGGACGGCCGGCAAGGATCAGAAGGTCGGACTTGTGCAGGCCTCCCAGCTTCTTGTCGAGATCGGTGAGACCGGTCGAAACACCGGCAAGGCCACCGTCCCTTTGATAGGCGGCATTGGCATGCTGGACGGCATCGGTGACGGCGCGCAGGAACGACTGGAAGCCGCTTTCGGAACTGCCCTGTTCGGCCAGCTTGTAGAGCTCCTGTTCAGCCTCGACGATCTGTTCCTTGGGTTCCGAGGCCACATCGACCCGCGCCGCCTTGGCCGAGATGTCGCGGCCCAGCCGGATCAACTCGCGCCGGATCGCCAGATCGTAGATCATCTGGGCATAATCCCGCGCCGCAAAGGCGGAGATGGCAGCCCCCGCCAATCGGGCAAGGTAGGACGGGCCGCCCAGCTCCTTCAGACCTTCGTCATCCTCGAGAAAGGTCTTGAGGGTCACAGGCGAGGCGAGGGCGTTCTTGGCGATCCGGGCGGCGGCAGTGTCGTAGATGCGGGCATGGACCGGATCATAGAAATGATCCTTGGAGATGATGCTGCTCACCCGGTCAAAGATATCGTTGTTGGTCAGGATCGCGCCCAAAAGCTGTTGCTCGGCCTCGATCGAATGGGGCATGGCATCGCCGTCATCTGCCACAGCACCCGAGGCGTTGAAAACAGTGATCTCGTTCATGGTGCTGCTCCCTGGTCGTTCTCGGGGCCGATGTCCCGGATCTCTGTCCCATAAGCGGCGGGGTTGTCCCTCGCTCGGCCGATCGCTCCTGTTAATGGCCCCTGGGGGCAAAGAGCAAATTGTATGTTTCTGTGGACGATCTGTGGAGAACCTTCCCACTACCCTATCTTGGACCCTGACCGGCCAATGCGTCAACATCCGGTGGCAACCGGTGCCCGGCAGCAGGTCCTGGCCTTGAAAAAAACCGGCCTCAGGCCCCCGGTTTCCAGCCATCAGGGTCACGCAGATAGGCCTCGACCGCCTCTAGTGTCTCTGCATCAAAGGTTGCTTGGGCGCGGGCCTCGGTCAGGACGTCCCACCAGGTGCAGAGGTAAATCAGGTTCAGACCCTCTGCGGACAGGGCCTCGGTCACGCCGGGATAGATGCCATAGTAAAACAGGACGGCGGTAAAATCGCAGGAGGCGCCGGTCTCGCGGATCGCGTTGACAAAGCTGATCTTCGACCCGCCATTGGTGGCCAGATCCTCAACGAGCAAAACCCGCTGGCCCTCGGTCATCGCGCCTTCGATGCGGGCATTGCGCCCATACCCTTTGGGCTTTTTGCGGACATAAGTCATCGGCAGGGCCAGACGCTCTGCCACGAAGGCGGCAAAAGGAATGCCCGCCGTCTCGCCACCGGCAATATTGTCAAAGGCCTCGAACCCGGCCTCGCGCATCACCGTGACGGCCAGAAAGTCGAGCATGACAGACCGGACCCGCGGAAAGGATATCACCTTGCGGCAATCCACATAAGTGGGGGCCTGCTTGCCCGAGGCATGGGTAAAGGGAGATTGCGCATTGAAATCCACCGCCCCGATTTCCAATAGCATCCTGGCCGTCAGCCGGGCCATTTCTTCTTTCGGGGGAAAACTCGATGGGATCATGCTGGCTCCGTTCTTCGCTTTGTTCCAAATACTCCCGCCGGAGGCGGCAGGAGGTGTCAGGCCTCGACCCGCCAGTGCAGCGGGAAACCGGGGTCAAATACCGTCACCGGCCCGTCACCGGTGTCGATGTGGTCGGGGTAGCTGACAGGGTCGCCGCGCACCAGATCGATTGTCTCGTCAGAAGGCGGCAGACCGTAGAACCGCGCCCCGTTCAGGGACACAAAGGCCTCCAACTCGCGCAGCTTGCCGGCCGTCTCAAAGACCTCCGCCAGGCAGGACAGGGTGTTGGTCGCCGAAAACACGCCCGCGCAGCCGCAGGGCAAAAGCTTGTTTCCATCCGTATGGGGCGCCGAATCGGTACCAAGGAAAAACCGTGGATCGCCCGAGATGGCAGCCTGCACCAGTGCGACGCGATGCAATTCGCGTTTGGCCACGGGAAGGCAATAATAATGCGGCCGGATGCCACCTGCCAGGATGTGGTTGCGGTTGATGATCAGGTGGTGTGTCGTGATCGTGGCGGCCAGATTCTTGTGGGTGTCGCGGACATAGTCGACTGCGTCCTGGGTCGTGACATGTTCCATCACAACCCGCAGGTCCGGCGTCTTCTTGCGGATCGGCTTGAGGACCTTGTCGATGAACACGGCTTCGCGGTCAAAGATGTCGATGTCGGCATGCGTGACTTCCCCATGCACGCAAAGCGGCATCCCGATCTCGGCCATCTTTTCAAGGACCGGGCGCACTTTGGCGAAATCTCGCACGCCCGAAGCCGAATTGGTGGTGGCACCTGCCGGGTACAGCTTGACCGCAGTCGCCAGGCCAGAGGCATGGGCGGCTGCCACGTCCTCGGGGTCGGTTTCTTCGGTCAGGTATAGCGTCATCAGAGGGGTGAAGGTCATCCCCTCGGGCAGGGCGGCCAGGATCCGGTCGCGGTAGGCGGCGGCCTGGGCGGCGATCACGACGGGCGGCACCAGATTGGGCATGATGATCGCCCGCCCAAAGTGTCGCGCAGTTTCGGGCAGCACTGCCTGCAACATCGCGCCATCACGCAGATGCAGGTGAAAGTCGTCGGGACGACGAAGGGTAAGGCGGTCTGTTGTCGCGTTTGTCTGAACCATGAGATCAGCGATACACCGACCGATCCGCGGAGGCCATAGTCTCTTGATCGCTCTGGGAGCTGGCCTGCCAGCGCGTACAACGCGATCCACTTGGTGCATTGGCCAGCATCAACAGGCCGCAGCGCCGCATGCCATTGGCGCGCCGTCGCTTTTGGGGCGATTCTAGGTCGGGCAGCTTTGCCTATTGGGCGGCTGTCTGCTCTCTTGTTGTCAGGCCACGCTGCCTGAGGTGGTTTTCGTAATAGCGGGCGTCGGCCTGGGTCAGGCCGAACCGGCAAAGTCGCTCCGAAAGGTCGGTCCGTCCATTGCGCTCGGTCTGTTTGAGCAGGTTGCGGAGGTAGGCCGAACTTTTGCGTCGGGCCCGAAACAGCCTGGCAAAGCTGGCCGGGGTCAGGGTTCCGGCCATGGCCTGCTCCAGCAGGGGCACCGTGATATCGACCTGATCGAGCAGGCGCTCGACCTGCGGGCGGGCATGCCGCGCCCGTAGGGGGACAAGATTGCTGCCCCGGAACAGGGCGGCATGGATGGCATCATGGGGCACGGTGGGATCAAAGACCACGAAGGCCTCTTCAGCGGCCTCGATCATGTCGGGCGCATAGCCGTAGCGCGACGTAAAATCGAGCCTGCGTTGTGCCACGAACCGTCGATCCCATCCCGCGACAGATGGGGAAAGCGTGGCGACCGGGCGCACCATGACCACCCGGGCCCCCGGTGCGGCCACCGAATAGGCCCCGGCGGCATAACCGCCTTCGCGGACCCCGAAAAAGACGACGTCGTCAAAATCCTCGAAAAAGCCATCATCGACCTGCCGGTCAAAAAAGCCGAACAGGCGAGGATCGCGGAACCATGTGTCGTCTTCGGCAATGATCGTCAGCAAGGACCAGCCATTCTTGGACACCAGTTCAAAACCGCGAGGGACGGCACGCGGCCGCTCCATGATCGTGCTGCGCTTTTCGAAGGTGACGAGCAACTTGCGACCCGCGTCGATGAACAGGGCCGCATGCTTGTCGCTCACCTGCTCGATATAACCACTCTCCTCTGTCAGATCCTCAAGACTTGCGAACCAGTCCTCCGCTGTCTTGCCGGTCAGATCGAGTGAGAGGTCAGGTGTCATAGGTCGCGTCCAATCCGGTGCAGTTAATAGGCCCCAATAAATCGGCAATCGGGCGAAATTTGGTGGGCCATCTGTTCAGTTTGCGCCGTTGCTTCGGCAAACCCGGACGACATCAGAAAAACGCCTGCAATCCGGTCTGGGCCCGACCCAGAATCAGAGCGTGAACGTCATGGGTTCCTTCGTAGGTGTTTACGGTCTCAAGGTTGATCATATGGCGCATCACCTGGAAATCGGCGGCAATGCCGTTGCCGCCATGCATGTCGCGGGCGTGCCGGGCGATCTCAAGCGCCTTGCCACAATTGTTGCGCTTCATCAGGCTGATGATTTCCGGCGCGGCGGTGCCGTTCTCCATCATCCGGCCCAGTTGCAGCGATCCTTGCAGGCCAAGCGCGATTTCGGTCTGCATGTCGGCCAGTTTCTTCTGGAACAATTGGGTCTGGGCAAGGGGGCGGTTGAACTGCTTGCGGTCCAGCCCGTACTGTCGTGCGCCATGCCAGCAGGCTTCGGCGGCACCCATCACGCCCCAGGAAATACCATAGCGAGCGCGGTTGAGGCAGCCGAACGGACCCTTCAGCCCTTCGACACCTGGCAACAAGGCGTCTTCACCGACGGCGACATCCTTCATCACGATCTCGCCGGTGATCGAGGCGCGCAGGGACAGTTTGCCTGCAATCTTGGGCGCGCTCAGTCCCGGCATCCCCTTTTCAAGGACAAAGCCGCGGATCTTGCCGCCATGGGCCTCGGACTTGGCCCAGACGACAAAGACATCCGCGATCGGCGCGTTCGAGATCCACATCTTGGACCCGTTAAGAACATAGCCGTCGGCGGTCTTCCTTGCGGTCGTCTTCATGCCAGCTGGGTCAGAGCCTGCGTCAGGTTCCGTCAGGCCAAAGCAGCCGATCAGGGTGCCAGCTGCCAGTCCGGGCAGGTACTTCGTCCGCTGCTCGTCCGAGCCATAGGCGTGAATGGGATACATCACGAGGCTCGACTGCACCGACATCATGGACCGGTAGCCCGAATCGACCCGCTCGACCTCACGGGCGACCAGACCATAGGTGACATAACCGGCACCAAGGCCGCCGTATTCTTCGGGAATGGTCAGGCCCAGAAGACCGGCGGCCCCCATTTCGGGAAAGATGCCGGGATCTTCGGCTTCGTCGAGGTAGGCGCGGGTGACGCGGGGCTGAAGCTGGGTCTGCGCAAACTCCCGGGCCGCGTCGCGCAGCATCCGCTCATCCTCGGTCAACTGGTCTTCGAGGCGGAACGGGTCCGCCCAGTCGAAGGGACCGAGATCCGGACCGAAACCGCTTGCTGTGATCTGGCTTGCCTTGTTCATCGAGCACCTTGTCGTTTGTCTTGCCCTTAGTCCTAACCCCTACAGCCCTGCGCGGCAATGTGCGCTTCGTCAGATGGGGCGGTTGAAAAGGGCACTCGTAAGTCGGGCAAAATCCGCGAACTTAGGGGCGGATGAAAGGGATTGCGCGAATTTGGGACCAGCCGAAGCGAGAGTTTGGTCCTGCACGGTCAGGGAAAACAGACTTGGAGCCGATATTCCCCGCTTTCTTGTTGACAGCTCGCGTCGGCGGAAAGACGCTGAGGGGGCATAAGTATAGACAACCAAATCAATTGAGGAGCCTTCCGATGCTAAAATCCTTCGTTGCCGCTATTGCGACCGTCGCGGCCTTGGCTGCTGTTCCGGCTGTCGCATGCCCCGATTGGCAGGGCGCTCCGTACTTTGGCACGGTCGAGCTGACGGCAGGCTTCAACCCCGACCCCTATGTGCGCAACGTCACGGCAGGCGGCACCAACGACCTTGGCCGCTGCGGCCTGAACGCCGCGGGTTATGTGACCAGCCGTCCGGACTTTGACCTTTATTGGCGGGGAAGCTCGTCCCAGATGACGATCGCCATCGAATCGAATGCGGATGCGGTCCTGCTGGTGAATGCGCCGGACGGGTCCTGGCACTACTCGGACGACTACCGCGGCACGAACCCTGCGATCACCTTCTTCAATCCTCAAGAAGGCCTGTATGACATCTGGATCGGCTCATACGACGGATCGCGCCGGAATCCGGCCCGTCTTGTCTTTACCGAGTACAACTACTGATCCCTTGCGGGCGCGAGGACGCTGTACCCTCCTTCTGCCTGCAACTGCCCGTGACCGGGTTTGACTGAATGGGCGGTGCCCGTGCGAAAGGGGGCTTGAGGTAAGGTGGGTCATGACCCACCTTACGCGTTAACGCTCTCTTCGCTGTCAGGACCCCTCAATGACCCTCCAAACAGACGACATTCCGGCCCTTGCCCTTGCCTGGCACAAGGCGGGCCGTGGCGTAGCGATTGCCACTGTGGTCGAGACCTGGGGCTCGGCCCCCCGTCCGGTCGGCAGCCAGCTGGTGATCGACCGGGACGCTGCGATGGAAGGCTCTGTCTCGGGCGGCTGCGTGGAGGGGGCGGTGATCGTCGAGGCGATCGAGGCAATGGCCGATGGCAAGGCCCGCCTGCTGGACTACGGCGTCAGCGATGACGAGGCCTTTGCCGTGGGCCTCGCATGTGGCGGGCGTATCCGCGTTTTGGTCGAGCCTGTCGGCCCGGTCCTGACCGAGGCGCTTTTGTCCGATCTGGTCGCAGCCCGGGCGCGCCGCGAGGCCGTCGCCCTTGTCACCGATCTGGCCCCCGATGGGGAGGGAGCCGAGCGGTACCTCGCCCTGCCACCCGCCTTTACCGACCGCTTTCGGATGGACCGGTCGGGGGTCGAAGTGGATGGCCGGACCTTCGTGGCGATCCACAATCCCCCACTGCGCATGATCGTGGTGGGGGCCGTCCACATCGCCCAGCCCCTTGTCGCTATGGCCCGGCTGGCAGGCTATGACCCCGTCATCGTCGATCCGCGCCCGGCCTTTGGGGCCGCCGCCCGGTTTCCGGGGGAAACGATCCTTGAGGATTGGCCGGACGAGGCCCTTGCCGCCCACGGTCTTGATCCCCGTACCGCCGTCGTCACCCTGACCCATGACCCAAAGCTGGATGACCCGGCCATAATGGCCGCGCTTGGGTCGGACGTTTTCTACCTTGGGTGCCTCGGCTCTACCCGGACCCACGCCAAGCGGGTGGCGCGGCTGGAGGAGGCGGGCTTTGCCCCCGACCAGATCGCCCGCATCCACGCTCCGGTCGGGCTGAACATCGGCGGGCGCTCGCCGGCGGATATCGCGATCAGCATCATGGCCCAGATCACCGCGACCCTGAGGCAGGGATGAGGTTCGGACCCGTTCCGTTATCGGGGGCCGAAGGCGCGATCCTTGCCCATTCCGTCGACACCCCCGGTGGCAGGCTGCGCAAGGGCCTGTGTCTGGGTGCGGCTGACATTGACGCCCTTTCGGAGGCAGGCATCGACGAGGTCATCGTCGCCCGTCTTGACCCCGGTGATGTGACCGAGGATGCGGCGGCCGCCCGGATTGGACAGGCCTTGCTACCCGATCCCGCGGGGCAGGGGCTGACCGCCGGGGTCGCCTCGGCGGGCCGGGTCAATCTGCATGCAGCCGGGCCAGGCGTTATTGAGCTGTCGGCCAATGCCGTTGCTGCGATGAACCGGGTTCACCCGATGATCACGCTGGCCACGGTCCCGCCCTGGCAGCGGGTGGAGGCGGGAACGATGGTCGCCACGATCAAGATCATCAGCTACGCCGTCCCCGAAGCAGCTCTCGCCGAGGCCGAGGTCGCGGTTCGGGGGGCCATCCGCCTGCGTGCGCCCGCCTTTCGAACCGCCCATCTGATCGAGACGGCCATAGCGGGCAAGGACCTGGACCAGAAGGACCTGGACCAGAAGGACCTGGGCCAGAAGGACCTGGGCCAAAAGGGGCGGCTGGCCCTGGAAGGCCGGCTTGATCGCCTTGGCCTGCGCCTCGATGACCGCGAGGTGGTGGCCCACCGGGTCGAGGACCTGACAGAGGCCCTGACGCGGGCCGGGGCCGAGGTGATCTTTGTCCTGACCGGATCTGCGACCTCGGACCCCGAGGATGTGGGGCCAGCGGCCCTTCGCGCAGCGGGGGGACATGTCGAACGGTTCGGGATGCCGGTCGATCCGGGCAACTTGCTGTTTCTTGGCCATCTGGGGGAGCGGCCGGTCATCGGCCTTCCCGGCTGCGCCCGCTCTCCGGCGCTGAATGGGGCGGACTGGGTTTTGGAAAGGGTCCTCTGCGGTGTGCCGGTGACCCATGATGACATCGCCGCGATGGGGGTTGGGGGCCTTTTGAAAGAGATCCCGACACGACCAAGGCCGCGGGGCGAGATCGGGTGATCTGTTTTTGTGACGCTGCTCCATCGCAAAAGCTTGCGGCCCGGACTTATTCGGATGGACTGGCGGGATGCTCGGGACGGGCTACCTGAAGTGGCATCCGCGCGGATCGCCCGCCATGGCGTTGCGCGATAAATTGCACGGCGCAACCGCCCAGACCTCTTCTCTTGGGCAGGACGTCGTGGTCTAAGGTTGGTGATTTTGGAAGAACGCGAAAGGAACACCATGGCTGAGGTGACGATGACCGTGAACGGAAAATCCGTTTCGGGCACAATCGAGGGCCGCACATTGCTGGCCGACTTTCTGCGCACGGACCTGCGGCTGACCGGCACCCATATCGGCTGTGACACCAGCCAGTGCGGGGCCTGCCTCGTTCATGTCAACGGTATGGCGGTCAAGTCCTGCACCATGTTCGCCGTCGAGGCGGATGGGGCCGAGGTTGTTACCATCGAAGGCATGGCCAACACAGACGGATCGCTTGGTGTCATCCAGCAAGCGTTTCAGGATCACCACGGCCTGCAATGCGGCTTTTGCACCCCCGGCATGGTGATGTCGGCGGCGGCGCTGCTGAAGGAAAACCCAAAGCCCACCGAAGCGGAGGTGCGGGAATACCTTGAAGGCAATATCTGCCGCTGCACGGGCTATCATAACATCGTCAAGGCGATCCTCGCCGCCAGTGGCCAGGACGTTGTCCTTGCCGCAGAATGACCGATCATCCGAACGCGTGAAGGAGGGGTAGCACATGTATGCCTTTGATATCGAACGGCCCCGTACCATTGCCGAAGCAGTCGCCGCCCTCGCCTCGGACGAGGCGCAGGCGCTGGGCGGCGGGCAAACCCTGATCCCGACGCTCAAGCAGCGGCTGGCCAGCCCCGAAACACTGATAAGCCTGACTGGCATTTCCGAGATGCAGGGCGTCTGCCTGAGTGATCGGGGCGAGCTTTGCGTTGGCGGGGCCACCACGCATGCCGAAGTGGCACGGATGGCCGCCAAAAGCTTTCCGGGCCTCTCCGGGCTGGCCGGCCATATCGGAGACCCTGCCGTGCGCAACCGGGGCACGGTTGGCGGATCGCTGGCCAACAACGACCCGTCCGCCTGTTATCCCGCAGCCGCCCTTGGCACCGGGGCCACCATTAAGACCGACCGGCGCGAGATTGCGGCGGATGACTATTTTCAAGGGATGTTCGCGACCGACCTTCAGGAAGGCGAAATCATCACCGAGGTCCGCTTTCCCATCCCCGAGGTGTCGAACTATCAAAAGTTCCTGCAGCCGGCGTCCCGCTTTGCCCTCGTCGGGGTTTTTGTCGCCAAATACCCCGATGGCGTGCGGGTAGCAGTGACCGGAGCGTCGGAAGACGGGGTCTTTCGCTGGACCGAGGCGGAAAGGGCGCTGTCGGCGTCCTTTGAGCCCGCCTCGCTTGAGGGGCTGAGCGTCCCGGCAGATGGCATGATCGGTGACATCCACGGCACGCCCGAATACCGGGCGCATCTAATCGGGGTGATGACCCGGCGGGCCGTTGCTGCCGCCTCCTGAAAGGGCACCCTCACCTAAGGAGAAACGTCTTATTTACGGCCCCCCAGCACCTGCTGCGGGGCCGTTTTCCTTCAGGCCCTTTGCCGCAACTTGATAGCATCCAGGGCCACATTGAAGGCCTCTGCCTCCATCCCCTCCGCCAGCGCCCGGCGGAACAAGGCAGCCATGCTTTCCGGGGCTAGCCCGCCGATGGGCGGATCGGTGTCGAGGTTGGTGGGAAAAGGATAACCCTCGGCGCAGGCGCTGATCGCGGCGTCAACTTCGGCCTTTGTCATGCCGTCAAGCTCGGCTAGCAGAACCGGATAAAGCACCCGGCTCATCGCGTCGCGGTCCAGGTTTTCCAGCGTGCGGCCCATGGCAGATCCGACCTGAAGCAGGTTCACAAAGCGCTGCACATCTGCTGTCCGGTTCTCACCGCCCGCGTGAAAGAGGGCCGGATTGAAGAAGATCGCGTCTCCCTTGAACAGGGGCAACTGGACGAAATGCTCCTCGAAATAGTCCCGAAACGCGGGCAGGCGGTAGGCGGCGTAGCCCGGACGGTAGGATTGCGAAAACGGCAAAAGCTTGGTCGGCCCGGCCTCGACGCTCATGTCGCAATGGGCGATGCCGCCTTGCAAGGTCATCACGGGGGACAGGTCGTGAACATGGGCCGGGTAGCGGGCGCAGTCCTCGGCGGTCTGAAAGCCTAGGTGGTAGTCGCGGTGCGCCTTTTGCGCGGCTCCGCCCGGACGGACGAGGTTGACCTGCGCTGTCATCTGGAAGTTGGGGCCAAGCCAGGCTTCGCAGGCCGCCTCGATCAGCGGGTTGCCAAAGTAGCGGGCAAAGACCTCCGGGTCGGCCATGCACAGCTTTTGCAGGCTGTTCCAGACCCGGTCATTGGCACCGGCGGCGGCAAAGTGGTCGGCGGCAGTGCCTAACGCCTTTTCGGCGGCGATGATGTCCGAATAAAGTGCGGTCGCGGCGTCGATGGGTCCGGTATCCGCATAGGCCGCCCGGATGACAAAGGCCCCCGATCCGTGCAGCAACAGGTGGGCCCATTCGGCCATCAGGCCCCGCCGCTGATCCGGATCGGCCATCATCGGGCGCAGGGTGGCGCCGTCATAGACCGCGACGTTGCTGATGACCTCGGTCGCCAGCGGCACGCTTTGTGGGTCAAGGCTTTGGGCGCAGTGGGCGGCGAACTCTGTAATGTCGCAGCTTTCGGCGGTGAAATAGGCCGGGGCCTTTTGATCCATGTCTTTCATCGCATCCTCCCTCGATGATCCTGCCGCCACGTTAGTCCGGGGGATGGCCTTGCCGGCAGGGCCAAAGACATCAATAATCCATCAATGACCCATCGCTTTCCCGTCAAAGAGATCGCCGCCCAATCCGGCCTGTCGACCGCCACAGTCGACCGGGTTCTGAACGGGCGCGCCCATGTCAGCCCCCAGACCCGGGCGCGGGTGGCCGCCGCCCTGACCGAGCTGGAGGGGCAGGAGGCGCAGCTGGCCGCGCGGGGCAGGCGGGTGTTTGTCGATGTGGTGGTCGAGGCGCCGACGCGGTTCAGCCGCGAGATACGGCTGGCGGCCGAGGCGGTGCTGCCCCAGTTGGGCGGTGCGGTGCTGCGACCGCGTTTTACCTTTCACGAGCGGCTGACAGGGGATCAGACAGCTGCCATTCTCGACCGGATCGGGGGACGGGGGACGCAAGGCGTTTGCCTCAAGGCGCGTGATCTGCCGCAGATACGGCAAGCGGTTGCACGGCTTGCCGCGCGCGGCATCCCGGTCGTCACCTTGTTCACCGATCTGCCGGATACAGAGCGGCTGGCCTATGTTGGTCTAGACAACGCAATGGCCGGGCGAACGGCAGCCTGGCTGATCGGACGCATGGCGGGCGACCGGCCCGGCACCATCCTCACCACGATGAGCGACCGAAGCTTTACCGGAGAAGAGGCCCGCTTTGCCGCCTTTTCGGCCGAGATCGCCAGAACCGCCCCCCAGCTTGAGATCCGCGACGCCAGCGGTGGTGGCGGTTTGAACCCTGAGACGGCGAAACGGTTTTCAGAGGTGGCCGCAGGGGCGGGTGAGCTTGCGGCGGTCTATTCCATGGGGGGCGGCAACCGGGCCATCGTCGCGGTTCTGTCCCAGCTGGTGCTAGCGCCACGTGTCTATGTGGCCCATGACCTTGACGCCGACAACCGGGCCCTACTGACGCGCGGGGCCATCTCGGTGGTGCTCGATCATGATCTGAAGGCCGATTTGCGTCAGGCCTTTGCCCATGTGCTGCGGCATCTGAGGTTATGGCCAGAGGGGCAGCCGATGGGGGCAAGCGACATTCGGATCATCACCCCGGCCAACCTGCCGGATGCGGGATAAGTCACCGCCAACGAAAGCCGCAAAAGCAAAAGGCCGCCGGAGCATCCGACGGCCTTGAAAAAACGGGGGTCTGGCCCGGCGTTATTTGGTCGGTCCAACCATCATGACCATCTGGCGACCTTCGAGACGGGGAAAGCTTTCGACTTTGCCGACCTCTTTGGTGTCCTCTGCCACACGCTCCAGCAGTTGGCGGCCCAGATCCTGGTGCGCCATCTCGCGTCCGCGGAAGCGCAGGGTGACCTTCACCTTGTCGCCGTTCTCAAGAAACTTGAACACCGACCGCATCTTGACTTCGTAGTCGTGGGTATCGGTGTTGGGGCGGAATTTGACTTCCTTGATCTCGATGATCTTCTGGTTCTTCCGCGCTTCGGCTTCTTTCTTCTGGGTTTCGTACTTGTACTTGCCGAAATCCATGATCTTGCAAACCGGAGGCACTGCGTTCGGCGAAATTTCGACCAGGTCGAGGCCAGCCTCTTCTGCCAGCGCAAGCGCTCGTTCCGGGGAAACGACGCCGATGTTTTCGCCCTCTGCGCCAATCAGTCGAATGTCGGACCCACGAATGCGTTCATTGATGCGGGGGCCTGTGTCACGCACCGGTGGTGCGTTATGTGGTCTGCGGGCTATGGCCTTTTTCCTTTCGGCTGTTCAAGAAATGGTGGCGGCAAGGTAGTCCCCACGGGGCGCGGATTCAAGCCGGAAAACAAGGGAGTTTGTGTTGTCCCTTTTCAGTGCAGTTCGTATCTGACATAGCGTCCGCAGTTGCCCGTATGCCGGGTAAGTGTAGGACTCGTTCGGAAGGATTTCGAGATGAAACGCCTAGCCATAATCGTGATCGTGCTGGCCATTGGGGCTGGTGGGTACTTTTATTACAACCAACAGCAGATGCAGATTCAGGCCGAAGCGGCCGCCGCAGCTGCCGCTGAAGCAGAAGCTGCCGCAGCCGCCGCCGCCGCCGCTGCCGCTGAATTGGCCGCTGCTGCAGAGGCAGAGGCCGCTGCCGCTGAATTGGCCGCTGCTGCAGAGGCAGAGGCCGCTGCCGCTGAAT
>CALFSV010000101.1 GCA_937916485.1 uncultured Paracoccaceae bacterium
TCACGCCATCGGTTTCATCAAGCGAAACCGCGTCCCCGCGGTGGGCGTCGAGCACTCGCTCAATCGCAGGGCCGGCATCCTCCACGCGGAAATTTATCTCCCCCGAGCTCGGGAAAGCCCCAAACCGCCCGCTGACCCAGTCAGCCAGTGAGCGGCCCGAATGGGACACGAGTTCCGCCACCAGAAGCCACGGGATCATGCCGCTGTCACAAAAGGCGAAGTCGCGGAAGTAGTGGTGCGCCGACATCTCGCCACCGTAGACCGCCCCATGCGCGCGCATCGTCTGCTTAATAAAGGCGTGGCCCGTTTTCGATTGAATGGCGACGCCGCCCCTGGCCGCAACAATGTCTTGCGTGTTCCAAATAACGCGCGGGTCGTGGACAATTTGGCCGCCCGCTTCCTTCTCTAAAAATATCTCGGCCAGCAGCCCCACGACGTATTCACCGGGCACAAAGCGTCCCGCGCCGTCAAAGAAGAAGCAGCGGTCAAAGTCGCCATCAAAGGCCACGCCCATGTCCGCACCCTCGCGCAGGACGACGTCCGCGGTGGCGGCGTGGTTCGCTGAAAGGAGGGGGTTTGGAATGCCATTAGGAAACGTACTGTCAGGCTCGTGGTGCACCCAAACAAATTCAACTGGCGCGCCCTGCGCTTTGAGGCGCTCGATAATTTCATCAACAGTCGGTCCCGCGGCACCGTTGCCAGAATTGATGACGAGTTTAAGCCGCCGCAGCTTGGCCACATCGACAAAGCTTAGGACTTTGTCTGCGTATGACCGGCGCGCCTCGACAGCGACATTCCGCAGCTGGCCAGTCTGCGCCGGACTGATCCATTCCTGCGACACTGCGAGAACCTTAATCTTCTGAAAGTCCTCGGCATCCTCCAGCGGGCGGGAGCCAGACTTGACAATCTTCATGCCGTTGTAGTTGATCGGGTTGTGTGAGGCCGTCACCTCAATGCCCGCGCAGGCGCCAAATTCTGTGACAGCCCAATACATTTCTTCGGTGCCCGCCATGCCGATGTCTAAGACATCTGCGCCCGCGTCCATTGCGCCACGCGCAGCTGCAGCCGCAAAGGCTGGGCTGGATTCGCGCGCATCAAAGCCAATCACGACAGATTTTGCACTGAAATGCTGCGCCACGGCTCGCCCAATGCGATAGGCAACGTCTTCATCAATATTCACACCAATTTCGCCGCGCACGTCGTAGGCTTTGAAGCAGGTAAGTTCAGTCACTGATTGCCGCCCCTTGGTGCAGGTGTCGCTTCACCCGCAAGGCCGGCCTCTTCTTCAAGAGCTGTGATTTCCGCTTTCAAAGCCTCAAACTCTTCGCGCTTGCGCTCAATGAAGCTGTGCGTGAGGAGTGACTTTTCGCGAATGCCCTTTGGTGTCAGCAAATACGCGTACTGACCCTTGCGTGGGTTCTTCTTGAAATTACCAAGCTTCACAAAGCCTTTTTCAACAAGGGCGGTTAGCACGTAATAGGCTGACCCGTTCGATATGCCCACTTCATCGGCCACCTGGCGCGAGGACATTTCAGGGTTCTGCGAAATCAACCGCATCACTTTCAAGCGGATCTCAGCCTGCTGCTCTTCACGGCGACTAGCCAAAATAGTACCCCATAACGGCTACCGCACCGAGCCTCGCGTGCTGCGCAAGCTCAATAAAGAAAGGATAGCGATATAGGTCAGAAAGGTTCATAACTATTCAAATGTGAATGTTATCATAACCGCCAAATTAAGGCAATCATGTAAATGTCTATTTGAGACTAAAGGTAAAATTCTAGGGGGGTGATTAAAAATTAAATCAATAATTTATCTAAATTTATAGATTTTATGATTGATTTGAAATAACAGATTTTGGGTTTTTTGGTGGTGTCAAATGACCTTGCGAATATGATTTTTTGCAGCTACCGTTCAAATGTGAGCGTAATTCGTGGGGCAAGCAGGTGAAGCAGTGGCATCTCATCCAATTTAAACCAAACTCACACCGGTTAGCGGAGCGTAATTTAAAGCGCCAAGACTTCGAAGTTTTTCTTCCTATGCAGGAAATTACTCGAAGAAAAGCATCACGTTTTGTGTCAGACTTAAGGCCACTATTCCCAGGCTACATGTTTGTTGGCGTTGATAGTAGTGCAGCGCCGTGGCGCACAATCAACAGCACGATTGGAGTTTCCCGTCTGGTGAGCTTTGATGGCACCGTTAAACCTCTACCACTCCCGCTGATTTCGAGCCTGATGTTGCGCTGTGATACATCGGGAACGCTCTTACCACCAAAAACATTGAATGTTGGTGATACCGTAGATGTCCTATCGGGGCCATTTGCAAACTTTGTAGCGACTGTTGAGAAAGTAGACGCAAAACAGCGCGTTTGGCTTTTGATGGAGTTCATGGGGCAAGGTGCAAGAGTTAACGTTACCGTGGATCAAGTGCAGATTTCAAATTAGCTTGTGCGTATTAATTTTATATCCTTTTCAATTCTTTGAGATCTTTTTGGTCGTCCAAGTAGCTGTATGTTCATACGCTTTTGATGTAGGTATATCAAGAGCAATAAATGGCATTCCTTTCCAAATTGACGCTTACCAAATTTAAGCGAAGTCAAACTCATCAAGACCCAGTGCTCGATCGCCGCGCCAAAGTGCTAAATGCGCTGGCACAGCAACGCGATGTTTTAAACGCTGTGTTGGAAGGGCGAGAGCACACTGTTAAGTCCGCCAAGTGGGCCAATGACGAGCATGGAAACCGACACCGTATAGAGAAAGACAAAATTGTAAGGCCTTGGTTTTTCAAAGAGGCGCAAGGATGGCTGGTGCAACTGAAATACGGTGCCCGTATTGTTCCACTGGACACTGAGCATAACGCGGTGGTGGTCCCTGCTTTAAACGATGTTGCGGAGGTTTTAGACGTTTTTGAGAAAGCTCTGCGAGCTGGTGAATTTGACAAAAGCTTATCTGTGTTAGCACAGCGCAAGACTAAGTCGGCGGAGATCGATCTTAAATCAATCGACACGACTGTAATAGCTTCGTTGAATGATACTGCAAGGCGAACGCTCACTGGTTGCCGCGTACACATGACGCCAGGCATCCAGGCACTTTATCAAACCAATGCGATTATTACACGTGTGCAAGCCTACAGCGATTTTAATGAACGAAACGATCCATACGGCGAACATGACTTTGGCAGCTTTGAGTTTTGTGGAGAAACTGTCTTCTGGAAATTTGATTACTACGATCTTGATTACTCAATGAGGTCCTTAGATCCAAGCGATCTTACAATCACAGCACGCATGCTGACGGTTATGTTGGGCGATGAATACTGAGGCGGTTCACACAGATGCTGCTTTCAAAGCAGCCCAATATGTACGGATGAGCACGGAGCATCAGCAGTATTCCACGCACAACCAGGCTGACAAAATCAAGGAATATGCTGACAAGCGTGGGATAGAGATCGTAAAAACATATGCCGATGAAGGCAAAAGTGGTCTCAGTATTGGGGACCGTGCTGCACTTCAACGCCTTATATCTGATGTCGAAAATGGCTTGGCTGAATTTAACGTCATTCTTGTCTACGATGTCAGTCGCTGGGGCCGCTTTCAAGATGCTGACGAAAGCGCCTACTATGAGTACATCTGCCGACGTGCCGGCATTCAAGTGGCCTATTGTGCAGAGCAGTTCGAAAACGATGGCTCACCTGTTTCTACAATCGTCAAAGGTGTCAAACGCGCAATGGCGGGGGAATACAGTCGCGAGCTGTCCGCAAAGGTGTTCGCTGGGCAGTGCCGTTTGATTGAACTTGGGTTTCGGCAAGGTGGGGCAGCTGGATTTGGTTTGCGCAGAGTATTGATAGACGAGCGTGGAGAAACCAAAGGCGTTCTAAAGCAAGGCGAACACAAAAGCTTACAAACTGATCGCGTTATTTTAATGCCAGGGCCTATAGATGAAGTGGCCTGGGTCAACCAAATGTTTCGGTGGGTGATTGATGCAGATGTCAGTTTTAGAGAAATCGCCTTACGCTAAAATGATGCTGGTGTTGAAACTGATCTTGGCCGCCCTTGGACAAATGGTTCTGTTCGGACCGTGCTCACAAATGAGAAATACATTGGCATCAATGTGTACAACCGCCACAGCTTCAAACTCAAAAAGCAACATGTTGATAATCCGCCTGAAATGTGGATCCGCAAAGAGGGTGCGTTTGATTCCATAGTGGCTGTCGACCTATTTATGACGGTTCAAGAAATTGTGACTGCACGATCTGCAAAACTGTCAGATGAGGAATTGCTGGAGCATCTCAAACGTTTGCATGCAGAGCAGGGGCAATTGAGTGGCGTGCTCATTAATCAAAGTGACGCGCTTCCTTCAGCTAACACCTACAGAACGCGGTTTGGATCTTTACGGCGGGCTTATGAGTTGATTGGCTATAAGACCAACTTTGATCAAGAACGTGCTGAAATGAATGCTCGGTTGCGGGCGATGTATCCTGAGATTGTTGAGCAGACGGTTGGCCGCATTCGAGGAATTGGCGGAGATGTGAAGTCTGCGCCTGATGCTGACATCTTATTGCTCAACAAAGAACTGCGTGTGAGCTTGATATTGGCACGCTGTCAAACTTCGGGTGATGGCCGGTATCGATGGCGTGTGCGCTTTGATCCCGAGAAATTTGCAGCGGATCTTTCACTTGTTGTGCGCCTCGATCACTACAATGAAGCGGCGTTGGACTATTGTCTCCTGCCTTGGCTGGATTTGCCCAAAAACCACCTCGCGATTGAAGCACGTAACGCATCGGATTTTGAAGCGTTCCGCTTTGACGACTTGGGCTTTTTTTATGGAATGGCTGCGCGTGCGCAGGTTTGGAAACATGCGTCATGACAATTTGAAGCAATCACAAGGAGAGAACATTATATGAACAATCTCGGAGAGATGAAGATGTCTAATGAAATGCCAGACCATGTCACACTTGTGCCGATTGAGCGTATTGAGGTGTTAAACTCAAGGGACCGTAATGCAAAAGTGTTTGAGGAGATTGTTGAGAACATCCAAAGTATTGGCCTCAAAAAGCCAATCACAGTCACAGAGCGCCCGGGTTTGAATGGGGAGTCAGTCTATTTGTTGGTCTGTGGCGAAGGACGTTTGAATGCGTTTCGTCTGCTTGGCGAAACACATATCCCGGCCTTGGTTGTTGCGGTCTCTGATGAAGACGCCTTTACTATGAGCCTCGCGGAAAACATTGCGCGTAAAGGGCACCGTCCCTTGGAGGTTTTAGCTGACATAGAGCTCTTACTCGCGCGAGATGCGTCAATTGATATAATCGTTGAAAAAACAGGTCTGTCTCAAACCTATGTTCGGGACATCGTCTTCTTGCTTGAAAAGGGCGAAGAGCGGTTAATTCAAGCGGTACAACATGGAACACTGCCGTTAAGTGCTGCCATTCAAATTGCCCGAGCCAAAACGGACGACGATGACTTGGGCTCAATGCTGGAGGAAGCGTACCAAACTGGTGAGCTCAAAACCAACCAGCTTTATGAAGCAAAGAAACTATTAGTGAAGCGGCGGGAGCAGGGACCTAAGAGTAAAAATGGTCTGACCAAGTTACCGAACTCAGCTCACTCGCTCGTAAAAACCTATCAAAAAGAAGTGCAGCGGCAACACAAGATGGTGCTGAAAGCTGAACACGCAATGCAACGCCTGTTGTTGGTGGTTCAGGGCCTCAAAACGCTCTTTGGTGATGCAAACTTTGTGACCCTGCTTCGTGCAGAAGGTTTAGACACCCTCCCGCAATATCTTGCTGAACGAATTGGACTTAACGTTGAAGGAGACGCGCAATGAATGAGCCTATGTTAATCAAAGAAATCTTTCCTGGGGCCGCAACACCAATGCCGAAAGAAGATGCGTTTGGGTTTCCAAAGGCACCGCTGAACCTAACGCTAGGGTTTGATTTAGAAACACATCAAATCCCCATTGAACAGCTGATGCCCAGTAAGAAGGTACCTGACGGTGTTATGACCACTCGTAAGTTTAAGCAGATCTTGTCCTCTATAAAGGAGATTGGGTTGATTGAGCCGGTATCTGTTATTCAGACCGATACTGAGAGTGACAGCTACCTTTTGCTGGTCGGCAATCTGCGTGTTCTAGCTCTAAAAGAAATGGGGGAGGATCACGCGCCCTGTTTGATTGCCAAAGACTTTGAGATCTACACCTATAACCATAGGATTAATCGGCTTTCGACTGTTCAAGAACATTACATGCTGCGGCGCGCAATCGATCAAGGCGTTAGCAAAGAGCGATTGGCGCCTGCTTTCAATGTGAACTTGTCCACCATTAACAGCAGGATCAATCTCTTGCATGGCATATGCCCCCCGGCGGTTCAGTTGCTGCAAGATCATCAGTTCAGTCCTGATATCACTAAGTTCTTGCGTAAAATGAAAGCGGCCCGCCAAGTGGAAGCTATTGAGTTGATGATCGCGTCTGACAAAATTACAGGACCTCACGCAGAGGCGTTGTTAAAAGCAACCCCACCTGAGCAGCGCACCGACCACACGATTAATAAGCCCGAAGAACCCAAAGGCGATCCGTTGGAGAAGATTGTTAAGCTGGAAAAATGGATAAGCCAGGTGCAGACGCAGTACAAGGATGCAGAGGCCAATTATGGCACAGATTTGTTGAATTTGGTGGTGGCAAAAGGCTACTTGAGCAAGTTGACCGGCAACAGTGAAGTTCGCCAATATTTATCTCAGCATTACGAAGATATTTTGGATAGTTTCGAGTTGGTGGTAAATACGGTGAGCATGGCGCAGGCCCTAGAAGATAACGATCACAGCGCAGCGCTTGATGAAGACGAAAATGATGTTGCAGTGGATACCGGCGAAAAGCCCAAGGAATATTAAACAGGTGACGACTGATTGAGCATCTCATGAGCCCATTTTGGGCAAGGCGTGTTACTGTCGCTTTGGCGGCTCTGATTGGTCTTGCTACCTTAACACCTGTTCAGCAACTGCCTGACGCTCCTGGTACAGACAAATTACACCACGTGATTGCATTTGCTGTTCTTGTGCTCCCGATGAGTTTTGCTAAGCTTCATCAGTTTCGTAAATACGGGGTATACGGGATTATGTTTGGCATCTTTATCGAGATCGCGCAGCCTTTTATGAACAGA
>CALFSV010000102.1 GCA_937916485.1 uncultured Paracoccaceae bacterium
ACCCTCCGTTCCGCAATATGCCTAAACTGTCCCATGGGCGCTGACGTCAGACAGGTGCAAGGTCCATCATTGATCCCCCATCCATCGCATCGCAAACCAAAGTCCAAGGCCCGCCCCCAAAAGGGTCAGGGCCGCCGCAATCGTGATGCCCGTGCCCAGCAAGCGGTCGAGCCAGTGACCCCCCAGAACGCCCAAAAGCATTGGCCCCGCGATCATCCAGCCAAGAATCCCGATCTGACCAAAGCGGCGGGCCAGGGATGGCTCTGGGTCGTTCCTTGCCGCGGCGTCTCGGGCAAGGCTGCGGCGGGCGGCCTCGGCCAAACGGTCCTCGCCGGGTTTTCGGTCCGGATTGGTCATCGGAAGGCCTCGGCCATGTCCTGAGCCGCGTGATCGTGTTCGGCCCCATGCATCAGGCGTCGGATGGCCTGGGCATGCAGGCGCATCTGATCGCCGCGCGCATGCCGGGCCTCGTCATCCAGTCTGTCCCGGTGTTCCCGGACCCGCGCTTCAAGCGATGGCAGGTCATCGCCGGGGATCGCCTCGCGGCAGGCAATCTCGATCCGGGTGCCGTCAATCACGCGCAAGACACCGCCGCGCAGGGCGCAGTAGTGCCAGCCCCCTTCGGCCCGCCGCCAACGCAGGACCGAGGCATCCAGCACCGTCAGAAGATCGGCGTGGCCGGGCAGGATACCAAAGCCGCCACTGGCGTCTTCTGCCCGGACCGAGGTCACGTTGACTTCGTTCAGAATGACAAAAAGCGGTGTGGAAACAGATAGCTCCATCGTGTTCGTCATGTTCCCTCCTTGGCGCGGCGGTCGATTTCACGGGCTTCTGCCTCTTCAAGGTTGCCAATCATGTAGAGCGAGCTTTCGTCCCAGTCGTCGCAGGCGCCTTCCAGAATGGCAGCACACCCTTTGACGGTTTCAGCGACGGGGACCGACCGCCCCTCCATCCCGGTAAAGGCCGAGGCGACAAAGAACGGCTGCGTCAGGAACCGCTGCAGGCGGCGTGCGCGGCCCACCAGAAGGCGTTCCTGATGGCCAAGCTCTTCAACGCCCAAAAGGGCGATGACGTCACGCAGCTCTTGGTAATTTTCAATGGTTTCTCGCAGTTGCCCTGCGATCCTCACATGTTCCTCACCCACGACGAGCGGATCAAGCAGGACCGAGGTGGTGCGGATCGGGTCCACAGCCGGGTAAATGCCCTGGGACGCAAGATCGCGTGACAGGACCACCTTGCTGTCGACATGGGCGCTGATGGCAACGACGGCGGGGTCGGTGAAGTCATCCGCCGGGACATAAACCGCCTCGATCGCGGTGACTGAGGCCCCTCCGACCGAAGCGATCCTTTCCTGAAGATCGGCGACCTCGGTCTCAAGCGTGGGTTGATATCCAACACGGGACGGCATCCGCCCCAAAAGGCCCGAAACCTCGGCACCCGCCTGCACAAAGCGAAAGACGTTATCCATCAAAAGCAAGACGTTGCGCTGCTCTTCGTCTCTGAAATACTCGGCGATGGTCAGGGCCGACAGGGGTACCCGCCAACGCGCGCCGGGGGGTTCGTTCATCTGGCCATAGACAAGGACAGTGCGGTCCAGAACGCCGCTGTCGCGCATCTCGTGCAGCATCTCATGCCCTTCGCGGGACCGTTCGCCCACACCGGCAAAGACCGAAATGCCATCATAGCCCGACACCATGGCCCGGATCAGTTCGGTGACAAGCACCGTCTTGCCGACACCGGCCCCGCCGAACATGGCCGATTTGCCCCCCTGCGCGAGGGGGGCCAACAGGTCGAGGACCTTGATGCCGGTGGTGAACACCTTTGTGTTCCGGCTTTGCGAGGCCAGCGTGGGCCCGTCGCGGTGGATTGGGCGGCGCGGGGTCTCATCGGCCACAACCTCGCCCCCATCGCCGATGTTCCCCATCAGATCAAACAGGCGGCCAAGCACCGCATTGCCAACCGGAACGCTAAGGGGACCGCCGGTCATCCAGACCGGTGTTCCACGCGCGATGCCCTGCGTGGATTGCAGGGCGATGATGCGGGCATGGGACGGATCAAGGTGTGCCTGCACCTCGCCCATGATGGCGGCGGTGCCGCTGCCGATGCGGACAGCCTCAAGCAGGGCGGGCAAGGGGCCATCGACCACAAGATCAAGGACCGGCCCGCGCACTGCCGTAATCGTCCCGCCCGGGGCGCTGCCTTCGGTCATGACCGTACCCCGGCGCCAAGGGCGTGCGGTTTGGTGCCTTGGTCTGTTGGGTGAGGGCCGACGCTCAAATCAATGCTCCTGCGGTGCGGTTGCGGCCCTTGTTGGTCCCCGGAGGGGGCTGCTGAACTGGGGCCAAATGGGATAGGGCCAAATGGGATGGGGGTATCTTGGCAGAAACTGACAGCCGGCAACTGATCTGGATCAATTGCTGGCCATTTCTGTTCAGCTAGAAGGGTTTGGTGTTCATTTGACGATCCTCACCGCCTGTTCTGATCCTGCTTTCCTTTTCGGGCAGGCGGCGCACCCACTGACCCAATCAGGTCCCTAGCAAAGCGTTCCCCAATGACCTTCCCCTCGCGTGAGCGTGTCAATTCGGTCCTGTTGCTGACGGCGCTAACCGGGCTTTTTGCGGGGCTTGGCCTGCGCTTCATCGAGCAGCCTGATCTTGCCAGAGCCGTCTGGCGGATCGGCGTCGCGCCTGTTCTGATCGGGTTGGTGATCGAGATCGTTCAAAGCCTGCGCGAAGGCGAGGTTGGGCTTGATATCGTGGCGGCCTTGTCGATGTCGGCGGCCCTCTTGTTCGATGAGACGCTGGCAGCGGCGGTTGTGGCGCTGATGTATTCCGGCGGGACTTTCCTTGAAAGCTTTGCCGAGGGCCGGGCCCGTCGCGAAATGCACGACCTGCTGTCCCGCGTGCCGCGCAGCGCGACCCGGCACCGGAATGGCGGGCTTGAGGATGTCGCGCTGGACGACATTGCCCTTGGGGACCGGTTGCTGATCCGGCAAGGCGAGGTGGCTCCGGTCGATGGCACCATTGCGGCAGGGCGGGCCATGCTGGACCAGTCCGCCCTGACGGGCGAGGCGCTGCCCGTTACCCTTCAGGCGGGCGAGGCGGTGATGAGCGGGTCGACCAACGCGGGCGAGGCCTTTGATCTGATCGCCACCCATCAGGCCGCTGACAGCACCTACGCGGGCATCATCCGGCTGGTCGAAGCGGCGCAAAGGTCCAAGGCGCCGATGGCGCGGATGGCCGATCAATACTCGCTCTGGTTTCTGGCCGTGACGGTGGCCTTGGCCGCGGCGGCATGGTGGGGCAGTGGTGATCCGATCCGTGCGGTGGCGGTTCTAGTGGTCGCCACGCCATGCCCCCTGATCCTTGCCGTTCCCGTGGCGCTGGTGGCAGGCCTGTCCCGGGCCGCCCATTTCGGCGTGCTTATCAAAGGGGCAAAACCGCTTGAGGCGATGGCCCGCATCCACACCCTGATCCTCGACAAGACCGGAACGCTGACCGATGGCCGCCCGCAGATCGTGCGGATCGACCTGCATGGTCAGGACCCGGAAGAGGAGGTTCTGCGGCTTGCGGCCACGCTCGATCAGGCCTCTGGCCATCCCATCGCGCAGGCCATTGTCGCGGCGGCTCGGGGCCGAGGTCTGACCCTGCCGGTCCCTGAAGATGTGGTTGAAACCCCCGGCGAAGGCGTGTCGGGGCTGGTCGAGGGGCGTAGGGTTCTGGTCGGAGGGGTCGCCTATGTCGCCGCAAAGCTTGGCGGCACACAGCCCAGCCCCCCGATCGCAGAGCCCGGGTCGGTCGTGGTGGCGCTTGCCATTAACGGACGCTTTGCCGCCCATCTCGTCATGTCCGATGCTTTGCGTGGGGGGACGGCCGACCTCTTGGCAGGCCTGCGGGCCCAAGGGGTTGCGCGGATCATTCTGGCGACCGGCGACAGGGCAGAGGTGGCCAAGGCCGTCACGGCGGGCCTTGGCCTTGATGCGGTGCGGTCCGATCTTAGCCCGGATCAGAAGGTGCTTCTGGTCCTGTCAGAGCGCAAGGATGGCGCGGTGATGATGGTGGGCGACGGGATCAACGATGCCCCCGCCTTGGCGGCGGCTGATGTGGGCGTGGCCATGGGTGCACGCGGTGCAGCGGCCTCGGCCGAGGCGGCGGATGTGATCCTGCTGGTCGATCATCTGGACCGGCTGTTGCCCGGATTGCAGATCGCCCGCAGCGCCCGGCGGATCGCGCTGCAAAGCGTTGTTGCCGGGATCGGTCTTTCGGTGGTTGGCATGGTGGCGGCGGCCCTTGGCTATCTGTCGCCGGTTCAGGGCGCGCTTTTGCAAGAGGTGATCGACGTGGCCGTTATTCTGAATGCTCTCAGGGCTTTGCGGATCGAACCTGCGACGGTCAGGCCGTTGGGGCCAGCGCATCCGTCTGCTGCGGAGGCACAAGGGGCTGTCCCCCAAGCCCGTTGACCCCCTGTTCCTGCAGGGACCGGACCAGGGCATCGGTATCCACCTCTTGCACGGCACAGCCCGTCCGCAAGGCCAGCGCCGCCGCGGTTCCTGTGGCCTGACCCATCGCCATGCACTGCGGCATCCCCCGGACCGAAGCAAACGCAACGAGGTCCGCCGACAGGATGCGCCCGGCGAACATCAGGTTGCTGATCCGTGCAGGCACCAACGCCCGGAAGGGGATGGTATAGTAGGCTCCGGGGGCCACGATGGCGTCATGGGTCATGTCGCCATCCGCCCGCATCACATCGTCCACCGGGTTGTCGCAGGCCACGATGCCGTCGGCAAACTTGGTCGCGCGGGCAAGGTCCTGGCCGGTCACCTTGTAAAGACCATCAAGCTTGCGGGTTTCACGCACCCCAACGGTTGGCCCGAGAGAGGACAGGCGGGCGGCCTCAAACCCCGGAACGCTGTCGACCAGAAACCGGGCAAGCTGGTGGCAGCGGCGGCGGCCTTCCTGCGTGGCCCGGCTGATTGCCTGCGGGTCCGTCCCGTCCACCCCGCGCAAAACGACAGAGTTGCAAAAGACCGCGTCAGGGTGAAAGCCGCGCATAAGGTAAAGCTTTGCCAGATCGGGGTGCAGCCGGCCTTCGGCGATACCCCTTGCTGCATGGGCCGTGAAATAGGGGTCAGGGTCGGCAAAGACCCGGTCACAGTCCGCCCCGATCATGTGGCACGACAGGGTGACGCCCATCATGTTCCCCTTGCCATCGCCCAGCGTATAGGGAACCCCCGCCTTGGCCGAGATATCGCCATCCCCTGAACAGTCGATGACGATCCGGGGTGTCACCATATGCGGTCCGTGCCGGTCATAGCAGGTGACGCGGGCAAAGCGGTCGCCGACCATCTCCGGTTCGATGGCGGTGGTGTTGAGGCGGACCTCGACCCCGGCCTCTTCGAGCATTTCGAACATGGTCAGGGTCGCGGCCTCGGGGTCGTAGTGGATTTCGGGGCCAAAGTTGGCCAGCGTGCAGGGCCGTTTTTCCGCCGCGGGCGGCGTCATTGCGGCCAGCCTGTCGGTCAGTTCGGCCATCAGGCCACCGATGATGACGTCAGAGGGGTAGGCGGCGCCCCAGGGCATTCCGGGGCAAAAGGCCATCACGCCACCGACCTTGCTGCTGGCTTCGATCAGGCAGACGGACAGGCCCAGCCTGCCGGCCGCGACGGCCGCACCAAAACCGGCGGTGCCGCCGCCAACCACCAGAACGTCCGTTTCCGTGTCCCGTATCGCCTCTGATTGCATCACGCCGGCCCCCGCTGTTTGCCCGGATCATGCCAGCATGCGCTGGCAGAGCCAATGGCGGGGTGGACGCACCACTGGGCCTACAGACCCAGAAGCGCCTTGGCGTTGCCTGAAAAGATCTTGTCCTTGTCGGCCGGGTCCATATCGAACTTGGACAGCCAATTCACGCCATCCTCGTTTTTGACATAGGGCCAGTCGATGGCAAACAGGATGCGCTCTACCCCCAGCTCTTCGATGCAGCATTTCAGGGCCGAGTCCGAGAAGAAGCCACTGGTCGTCACATGGAAGTTGCGCAGGAACGTCTCGCGGAAGGCGACCGCCTCGTTTTCCTTCCGCGAGAACGTCTCGTCGATGCGCTCCATCAGGAAGGGGATGCTTTCCCCAAGGTGACCCAGGATCACCTTCACATCCGGGTGCTTGTTAAAGATCCCGCTCAGGACAAGGCGGACAGCCTGTGTCCCGGTTTCCACGCCAAAGCCCCAACCGGCCCGCAAAATGCCCGGATGGCTTTTGGCATAGGCACCGTAGTAGCGCTCGATCACCGTTTTGTCGGGCAGGGCAGGGTGCAGGTAGACGGGCACGCCCAAAGCCTCGGCCCGGGCAAAGATCGGCCAGAACTCAGGCTCGTCCACAAAGCGGCCATGGCTGAGGCCGTGGATCATCGCGCCTTTCAGGCCAAGTTCTTCGACCGCGCGGGTCATCTCGTCCGCGGCGGCGGCGGGATCGACAGTGGGGATCATGGCAAAGCCGCTGAAGCGGTCGGGGGCCGCGGCGATGGCAGCAGCCAGCACGTTGTTGACCGCCTGGCATTCCTGCACCGCCACATCCGCACCCAGCCGCTGGGTGCCAGGGGACTGGTGCGACAGGACCTGCATGTCGACCCCGGCGGCATCCATCTCGCGGATGCGGATGTCGAGGAAATCATACAGACGCTCACTAATAGGCGAGGCCGGATCGGCGGCGGCATGGCCGAAATGCTTGGCCAGGTCGCGGTCCATGAAGTGTTCTTCGATCGCGATGATCTGGTGGGTCCCGGTCGTGTCGGTCATCTTGTGGTCAACCTTGAAGCTATGAGTGTGATTTGCGGCATTTGACAGCTTTGCGAACGATTGCACAACTGGAAATCTGCCTCGCGGATCGGTTTGCGCCACTTGGCTTTGGGCTCTTCAGGTCAGGGAGGCGTAGATCAGCCGCGCGGCAAGTGATGCGAGCAGCGCGAGGACCACGGTGTCAAAGGCCTTGGCCGACAGCCGCGCCGCGATCCAGTTGCCGACTGGCATGAACAGCAACAGCGGGATCAGGGCGACGGCGCTGATGGCCATCCGGTCCCAGGTCAAGAGGCCGACGAAGAACAGCGTCGGGATCTGCACAATCGCCATCGCCCAGAAGAACGACGAGACGGTGACGATAAAGGCGTCGCGCGGGATGCCCAGAGCATTCAGAAAACTGACCGAGACGGGGGCCGAAATCCCAGCCGCCCCTTGCAACACGCCTGATATGGCCCCCAGTGGCCAGACCAGCTTATGGGCAAGCGGCATGGGCAGCCGAAAACCCGGCCGCACCAACCGCAGCAGAATGTAGCAGACCACAGAAACCGCCACGAGGATCGACAGGGCATCCTGCGGGACAGAGGCGAGGATCGCCGTCCCGACAATCGCCCCAAAGGCCCCCGCCAGTCCGAATTTGAGCGAGAAGCGATCAGGCAGCCGCGCATGCCGGTACTGCACGATCTGCCAACTGTTGGTGACAAGGTTTGGCGCGGCCATCAGGATCACAGCCAGCCGCACATCAATAAAGGCGGCCATCACCGGTACGGCAACCACGGGCGACCCCGCCCCGGTCGCGCCTTTTAAAAGTCCGCCAAGGGCGAGTGCGGTCAAGATGACCGCCCAAGAAAACAGGTCCAGATCGGTTGCCCCGTCAATCATGGCCAGCCTCCCGCAAGGGGCGAGGCTTCTGGTCTGGTTGAAACAAGGCAGGAGGGTTGGGCAGGGACAGCGGGATGGTCAATTTGGGGGACTTATCTGAAACAGTGTGGCCGATGCCTAGCACGGCTTTTGCCTGATGGTTGTGCAAATCTGACAGGCCTCGTTTATCGGCCCCGTGCCCGTTGCAACGGCACATCGTCGGAGGCGGCTCCTGACCCTTTGGCCTCGCCCGCTTCGCAAATCCTTGGGATCGCAGCGCCTTGCTGCTACCAAGAGGGCAAAACAGGACCGACTCCTGAAGGGACTTTGCCGATGGTCACGTCCAAATGACATCCCCCGCCTTCACCACCCGAGGCCTGACCAAGGTCTACGGAGAAGGGCATACGGCAGTCCACGCCCTGCGCGGTGTCGATCTGGAAATTCCAAAGGGCGAGGTTGTTGTCCTTTTGGGGCCTTCGGGGTCGGGCAAGTCGACGCTGCTGAACATTCTGGGCGGCCTTGACCGGGCGACCGACGGAACGGCGCTGTTTCATGACACCAACCTGTCCGAGTTGACCGACCGGCAGCTCACCCGCTTTCGGCGCGATCACGTGGGCTTTGTGTTCCAGTTCTACAACCTCATGCCCAGCCTGACCGCCCGCGAAAATGTGGAACTGGTGACCGAGATTGCGCAGGCCCCGCTTGACGCAGGCGATGCCTTGGCTCTGGTCGGGCTGGCCGACCGGGCCGATCACTTTCCCGCCCAGCTATCAGGGGGCGAACAGCAACGCGTCGCCATTGCCCGCGCCATCGCCAAACAGCCGGAGGTTCTGTTCTGCGATGAACCCACAGGTGCGCTGGACAGCCAGACGGGGCGCACCGTTCTGAAGGTCCTGCAGGATGTGAACGACCAGCTGAGATCGACAATCCTGATGGTGACCCATGCCGCCCATACCGCCAAGATGGCCGACCGGGTCATCCACTTTGCCGACGGTGCCATCCGAGAGGTGGTCCTGAACGCCACCAAGCTGACCCCGGAAGAGATCGCCTGGTGAGCCCGCTGGATCACAAGCTGCTCCGCGATCTGTGGCGGATGAAGGGGCAGGGGGCGGCCATCGGTGCGGTGATCGGGGTGGGGGTCATGCTGCTGGTCATGATGACCGGCCTCACCGTATCGCTGACCGAAACGCGGGCTGCCTATTACGACCGCTACCGACTTGCCGATGTCTTTGCCTCTGTCGCCCGCGCACCTGACCGGATGGCCGACCGGGTTGCCCTTCTGCCCGGTGTCGCGGCGGTGGAAAGCCGGATCGTTGGCCGGGCCTTGATCGAGGTGCCGGGCGAGGCGCTTGGGATACAGGCGCAGGCGGTGTCCTTGCCCGAACGGGGATGGCCTGCCTTGAACGATATCTACCTCACAGACGGTCGGATGCTGGAAGGGGGCCGGTCTGACGATGTGATCGTGCTGGAAAGCTTTGCCAAGGCCCATGATTTGTCGCCCGGCGACAGCCTGCGGGCCACGATGAACGGAGCACGCCGGACCTTTCGCATCCTCGGCCTCGCCCAAAGCCCCGAGTTTCTCTACACCACCGCCCCCGGCGAGATGGTGCCCGACGACGCCCGTTTCGGGGTCATCTGGATGAGCCGGTCCAGCCTTGCCGCCACCTACGATCTGGACGGGGCGTTCAACGACCTACTGATCGGGCTGACCCGCGATGCGCGGCAAGACGCGGTGATCGCGGCGGTCGATGACCTTCTGGACCCCTTTGGCGGGCGGGGCGCCTATGGCCGCGAGGATCAGCAATCCAACCGCTTTGTGTCAGAAGAAATCTCGGGGCTGGAGGCCGCGGCAAAGGGCGTGCCGCCCATCTTCCTCGCCGTGGCCGCGTTCCTCTTGTACATCGTCATGAGCCGGATGGTGCAGTCCGAACGCGAAGAGATCGGGTTGATGAAGGCCTTTGGCTATACCAACGCCGAAGTCGGGGCGCATTACTTCAAGATGATCCTCGCCATTGCCGCAGGCGGTGCGCTGGCGGGCTGTCTGGCGGGCATCGTGGCGGGCCGCATGATGATCGGGATGTACCTGATCTATTTCAAGTTTCCCTTCCTCGTGTTCCAGCTTGACCCTTCCTCCTTCGTCATCGGGGTCTCGGCCAGTATCCTTGCCGCCTCGGCCGGGGGGCTGTTCGTGTTGCGCCGGGTCTTTGCCCTTGATCCGGCAACGGCGATGCGCCCGCCCGCGCCGGCCAATTACGTCCGGGCGGGACAAATGGGCCGCGCCCTTGCCCGTCGGCTGGACCAGCCCAGCCGGATGGTCCTGCGCCGCATCCTGCGTCAGCCGGTGCGGATGGCGGGCGCGATGATCGGGATCGCGACCGGCATGGCCCTATCGGTGTCCATGATCACGATATACGCGGGCTTTGACCGGACGATCGATTTGACCTTCTCGGTCGTGGATCGCAGCGATGCGACGGTCAGCTTTACCCATCCGGTCAGCGACAAGACCCTGTTCGAGCTTGGCCGTCTGCCCGGTGTCACGCATGTGGAAGGGATGCGGCATGCGGCTGTGGTGTTCGAGAATGGGCGCAACAGCTATCGCGGCGTGCTGACCGGCCTGCCGCCGGACCCTCGGCTTAACCGGGCGCTTGACGCGGATATGGCGCCGATCCCTTTGCCCGAGCGGGGGGTCGTGCTGTCGTTCTATATCGCTCAGACTCTGGGGTTGCGGCCTGGTGATCTGGTCCGCATCGACCTGCGCGAGGGGCGGCAGCCGGCCCTTGAGGTGCCGGTAGCAGGTATCGCCCAGACGCTGCTTGGATCACCCGCCTATATGGACCTTTCCGCCCTCAATGCGCTGTTGGGCGAACCGGGGCGGGTGACAAGCGCGGCACTGACGCTGGACCCGGCGCGGGCCGATGCGGTCTATGCCGAACTGCGGGACATGCCGACCGTCGTCGGGGTCAGCGTCAAGGCGCAGGCCCATGATGCCTTTGTCGAGATTATGGACACCGGCGCTGGATCGGTCCGCTATGTCATGGGGGCGATGGCCTTCATCATCACCTTCGGCATCGTCTACAACGCCGCCCGCATCGCCTTTGCCGAGCGCGAGCGGGATCTGGCCAGCCTGCGGGTGATCGGCTTTACCAGCGGCGAGGCCGCCTTTGTCCTTTTGGGCGAGCTGGCGGTGGTGGTGTTTGTTGCCCTGCCTTTGGGCGGAGTGCTGGGCTACTACCTGTCCTTTGCCATCGCGGCGGGCTTTTCGACTGAGCTGTATCAAATACCGGCCCTTTTCGATCCGGTAAGCTATGGATCGGCGATGCTAGTGGTTTTGGGAGCTGCCTTTGTATCGGGGGGTCTGGTGGTGCGGGACCTGAACCGCTCTGACCTTGTTGAGGCGTTGAAAAGACGGGAATGATGGGATGACAAGACGCAGATCAAGATCGCGTTGGCTGCTGATCGGGGCGGCCGTGCTGCTTGTCCGTCGTCGAATGAT
>CALFSV010000103.1 GCA_937916485.1 uncultured Paracoccaceae bacterium
CACGACCACGGGCACGACCACGGGCACGACGAATTCGAAAGCTTTGTCGTCACCACGACCGAGATCACCGACCCAAAGGCCTTTACCGAACGGCTGTCCGCAATCATCGCCAAACATGACATCCTGCGGCTCAAGGGCTTTGCCGCCGTTGCAGGCAAACCGATGCGGCTGACGCTTCAGGCCGTCGGTCCCCGGGTCGACAGCTATTACGACCGCCCCTTCGGCAGCGATCTCCGCGAAACCCGACTCGTCGTGATTGGCGAGGCAGGCCTCGACCGGGCCGCGATCGAGGCCGCTCTGACGGCATGAGTGTGACGGTCCGCAAAGGCGATCCCCGCAGCCCGGAGGGAACGGCCCTCTTGCGGGCCAGCCACGACTATCTGTCGTCGCTCTATCCGCCAGAGCATAATCACTACCTGTCCATCGACGCCCTCTGCGCGCCGGACATCACGTTCCTTCTGGCCGAGGCCGAAGGTCGGACAACAGGCTGCGTCGCGCTGAAGGCTTTCGACGGATATGGGGAAATCAAATCCATGTTCGTCGATCCAGCTATACGCGGCGCGGGCACCGGGTCTGCCTTGATGACAGCGCTTGATGCGCTTGGTCGTGAACTTGGACTGCCAATACTGCGGCTGGAGACAGGCGACGATCTCTACCCCGCGCACAGGCTTTATGCCCGGCATGGTTTCACAATCTGCGGCCCCTTCGGCGACTACCAGGCAGGACCGCACTCCGTCTTCATGGAAAAGCGATTGTGACCGGCGCGTCAGTCCTTAGTGACTTTGGCCTTGGCTTCGGCTGCAGCCTTCATCCGGGCCAGCAAGTCCGCCTTGGACGGGCGCTTGCCGAAAGGGGCCTTTTCGCTGCCCGGCGCATTGTGCTCCTGGTGGCGGGGCGCGCCCTTGGACAGCTTGGGATTGCCCGATTTTCCATAGTCCATGATGATCCTGCCTTCCCTGGCTGCGATATCGCTTCCATATCCCCGGCAGGCCTCCCGGCACAAGGCTTGGCATGATGCACCTGCTTGCCGCCTCCCCCGGGGCCATCGCGGATGGCAAGGAACCTGTTGATCTGGGCCAGACCCCGGCTGATGTGGTGATCCTCTCCGCCGCCGACACCGAACTGGCGCTCCTGTCCGAGGCAAGGGCAGCGATGCACGGCGCCCCCAGCCTGCGGCTCGCCAACCTAATGCACCTTGGGCATCCCCTCTCGGTGGACATGCATCTGGACAGTTGCGCGACGCAGTCCCGTCTGGTCATCGCCCGCATTCTTGGGGGGGCGGGCTACTGGCGCTACGGGTTCGAACAATACGCCGCCCGGCTGGCCGAAGCAGGGGTGCCTTTCTGCGCCTTGCCCGGCGACGACAAGCCCGACGCAGATCTGCGGACGTTTTCGACCGTCGGAGATGCGGACTATGACGCGCTCTGGTCCTACTTCGTTGAGGGCGGGGCCGACAATGCCACCCAACTGCTGACCTATGCCCGCGCAATGCTCAAAGGCGAGGAAACGCCGCCTCCGGCACGACCGCTCCTGCGGGCGGGGTTGCATTGGCCGGGACAGGTCCAGCCCGATTTCGATCTGATCCGGGGCGCCTGGGCACCAGATGCCCCCGTTGTGCCGATCATCTTCTACCGGGCGCTGGTCCAGGGGGCGGGACTTGGCCCGATCAACCAACTGGTCAAGACCTTGCTCAGGGCCGGGCTTGCCCCCTTGCCGATCTTCGTGGCCTCGCTCAAGGATCCACTGAGCCAGGCCACGCTAGAGGCCCTCTTCCAGCAGGCCCCCCCATCGGTCATCCTCAACGCCACGGCCTTCGCCGTCGGCTCGCCCCACCCGGACGATCCCGACGTCCAGAACCCGCTCACAGGGCCCCATGCAAACCGGGCGCCGGTCTTTCAGATCATCCTGTCCGGCAGCACCAGGGCCGCATGGGAGGCCTCAAGCTCAGGCCTGTCAGCCCGCGATATCGCCATGAACATCGCCCTGCCCGAGGTTGACGGGCGGATCATCACCCGTGCGCTCAGCTTCAAGGGAGAGGCCTTTTTCGACGAGGCAACGCAATGCCCCATCGCCACCTACCAAGGGCAGACAGACCGGATCAGCTTTGTCACTGAATTGGCCAAACGCTGGGCCAACCTCAGACAGACCCCGCCCGCAGAGCGACGGGTGGCCCTGGTCCTGGCCAACTATCCCAACAAGGATGGCAGACTGGCCAATGGGGTCGGGCTCGACACGCCGGCGGCCACTTTGCACAGCTTGCAGCTCCTAAAGGCAGCCGGCTATGACACCGGCCCCCTTCCCGATAGCCCCCAGGCGCTGATGGAACGGCTTATGGCAGGGCCCACAAACTGGCTGACCGACCGGGCCGACCGACAAGGCGGCGAGGAGTTTTCGCTCGCCACCTACAAGGCTCATTTCGCCGGGTTGCCCTGGACTGCGAAAGAACAGATCACCACCCGATGGGGCCAGCCAGAAGATGATCCCTTCGCTTCGTCCCAAATACTCAATCCGGGCGGCACGTCAGAAGCGGGCGGTTTCAAACTCTCGTTGCACCGCTTCGGCAAAGTGACCGTCGGACTGCAACCGGCGCGCGGCTACAATGTCGACCCGACCGACAGCTACCATTCGCCCGACCTTGTCCCCCCCCACAACTACCTTGCCTTCTACCTCTGGCTTCGGACCCATTCAGACGCGGTGGTCCACATGGGCAAACACGGCAACCTCGAATGGTTACCCGGCAAGGCGGTGGCCCTTGGGCCCGAAGACTGGCCCGAGATCGCGCTTGGGCCGATGCCGCATATCTACCCCTTCATCGTCAACGATCCCGGCGAAGGGACACAGGCCAAGCGGCGGGCACAGGCGGTTATCGTCGACCACCTGACACCGCCCCTGACCCGCGCCGAAAGCTACGGCCCGATGCGGGATCTCGAGGCGCTGGTGGACGAATATTATGATGCCATGGGCATGGATACACGTCGGCTCGACCACCTGCGCAAGGAAATCCTGTCGCTCAGCCAGGTGACCGGACTGGCCCAGGACGCGGGCTTTACCGGGGATACGGACAGCGATCTGGGGCGGCTCGATGCGTTCTTATGTGACCTGAAAGAGGCGCAGATCCGGGACGGGCTGCATGTCTTTGGTCAAAGCCCGACTGGGCGCCAGGCCAGAGATCTGGCCATCGCTCTTGCCCGTGTGCCAAGGGGATCCGGGCAAGGGGGCGACGCCTCGCTCCTGCGGGCTCTGGCGCAAGACCTCGCCTTAGGCGTCGACCCCTTGTCGGCCGATCTCGGCGCGCCCTGGGACGGACCTCGACCAGCCTGCCTTGCCAGCCTCTCGGCCGACAGTTGGCGGACGACCGGCGACACCGTTGAACGGCTTGAACTGCTGTCTCAAAGCCTCCTGTCTCGGCACGACGCAGCACCCGAAGAAGAACGGGACGGGGGGCGGGGCGATGCGGGCGGCAGCCCGCGAGCGACGGCGCCCGGACCCGCAAGCCGGTCTGTTCTGACCGAGATCGAAACAGTGATCCTGCCAACCATTGCCGCCTGCGGACCAGCCGAAGGACAGGCGCTGCTCGACGCATTGTCCGGTCAGGCCATTCCGCCCGGCCCCTCTGGCGCACCGACGCGAGGGCGGCTGGATACCCTGCCCACGGGGCGCAACTTCTACTCGGTCGACAGCCGGGCGGTTCCGACCCCGACCGCATGGGCGCTGGGCTGGCACTCGGCCAACCTGCTCATCGAACGACACCTTCAGGATCAGGGCGACTGGCCCCGCGCCATGCTTGTCACCGCTTGGGGCACCGCCAACATGCGCACCGGCGGCGACGACATTGCCCAGGCGCTGGCGCTGATGGGCGTCAAACCGCAATGGGACAGCGCCAACCGGCGGGTCACCGGGTTCGAGGTGATCCCGGCCTCTGCCCTTGGCCGTCCCCGGGTGGATGTGACCCTTCGCATATCGGGCTTTTTCCGCGACGCCTTTCCCCAGTTGATCGCTCTTGTCGACAGCGCAGCCCGCGCGGTTCAGGCGCTGGACGAACCGGACGATCTGAACCCCGCCGCCGCCCGTACCCGTCTGGGCGAAGGGCAGGCGCGGGTCTTTGGGTCCAAACCCGGCGCCTATGGGGCCGGCCTTCAGGCCATGATCGACGAACGGCTCTGGAACAGCCGTGCCGATCTGGGCGACGCCTATCTGGAGTGGGGAGGCTACGCATATGGCGCCGGGCAGGAAGGCAAGGCCGATCGCCCCGGACTTGAACAACGGCTCGGCCAGGTCGAGGCGATTGTCCAGAATCAGGACAACCGCGAACACGACCTGCTCGACTCTGACGACTACTACCAGTTTGAAGGCGGGGCCGCCGCAGCTGTGGCCAGCCTGCAAGGACGGGACCGGCCAATCTACCACAACGACCACTCCCGCCCCGAGCGGCCCGTCATCAGAACGCTCGACGATGAGATCGCCCGCGTCGTGCGCTCGCGGGTGGTGAACCCCAAGTGGATCGACGGGGTCAAACGGCACGGATACAAGGGTGCCTTTGAGATCGCAGCGACTGTCGATTACCTCTTTGCCTTTGCCGCCACGACCGGTGCCGTGCGGAACCATCATTTTGACCTGGTGGAAGAGGCTTTTCTGGCTGACGACGACACCCGCGCCTTCATTGAGGACAACAATCCGCCGGCGCTGGCCGAAATCGCAGAACGGCTTGCGGAGGCCATCGACCGGGGGCTTTGGACGCCAAGGTCCAATTCGGCCCGCGCCCGCATTGACAAGCTAAGAGCCCCGGCAAGGTCCTGATGCCAGAACGTTAAAGGGGGCCGTTGAACCGGCCCCCCGTTGACTTGCCTGCCTGAACCTCTGTCTCCGGCTAGCCCACACAGGGGTCTGCATGATCTACCACCGCATGGGTGGCTCCGAAGACGTTATACCGAATCTAGTGGCACAGTGATTCGCAAGTCAAACGGAGAAGTGATTCGTTGCGCATTTTTTGCTGAAAGTAAGGTGGGTCATGACCCACCTTACACCGATCCTGCCTGAACCATGGGCAGGTCAGATCGCGCCTTAGGCTGCAGCTGCACCCGCGATCATGTCCCGCACCATCGGGATCACCCGTGTTCCATAAAGCTCAATCGTCCGGCACATGTCCTCATGTGGCAGTGTGCCGTGAGAATACTTCATGTCAAACCGCTGCAGTCCCAATGCCTTGATGGTCCCCGCAATCTTGCGGGCCACGGTTTCCGGCGATCCAACATTGAGGGCACCGCCCTCGACCTCTGCGATGAAACGGTCCCTGCTCAGGGGGGGCCATCCCCTCTCACCGCCTATCTTGTCCATCATGGCCTTGTAGTGGGGATAGAGCGTTTCGCGCGCCGCTTCGTCGGTTTCGGCCACAAAGCCCATCGAATGGACACCAAGCGGCTTTGGGGTTCCACCGATCTGGTCATAGGCCCGGTGGTAGAGGTCGACGAACGGTCTGAACCGGCGCGGATCGCCGCCGATAATCGCAAGCATCATCGGCAGATCATGCCGCACGGCCCGAACCACCGACTCCGGGCTGCCCCCCACGCCGATCCATGCCGACAGGCCCTGCGGCGGCAGGGTCGGGTAGACCCCCTGGTCGCTAAGGGCTGCGCGTGTCTGCCCGGACCACGTCACCCGATCCTCTCGCAAAAGCTTGACGAACAGGTCGAGCTTTTCCTCGAACAGGATCTCGTATTGCTGCAGGTTCAGTCCAAACAAGGGAAAGCTTTCGGTGAACGACCCCCGGCCAAGGATCGCCTCTGCACGCCCATCGGCAATGGCATTGAGGGTCGAGAACCGCTGGAACACTCTGACCGGGTCGTCAGAGGACAGGACTGTTACCGCCGATCCGATGGTCATTCTGCTGGTCCGTGCAGCGAGGGCAGCAAGAACGGTTTCGGGCGAGGATACGGCAAAATCCTCTCGGTGATGCTCGCCGATGCCGAAATGGTCGACGCCAACCTGTTCGGCCAGTACGCCTTCCGCAACCACGTTGCGCAGCACCTCGTCGTGCCGCAGGGGCTGGCCGCTCAGTCCGTGGGAAATATCGCCAAAAGTTCCAAGGCCAAGGGAAAGGGTCATGACGCGCTCCTGTTGCTTACCGCCTTCAAGGTAGGAGGCCCGATCGCAGTACAAAAGGTCCATCTATACACATCAGATGTGTTTCAGGGCGCACCTCGCCCCTTGCCGAGCAAGGGTGCCCCTTTGCAATCGGGCGTGACAGGATCGGTTGTGACCCCAAGAAGCGTTTCAGGCGGAATCGAAGACTCGCTGATCCAGACCCCGTCCAGGCAGATATCCTGGGCATAGTTCCCCGAGTTAAAGCCAAAGCCATCAGGCCCACAGTCCGTCACGTCCCCGTTGGCATTCCAGCCTTGGGAGGCCTCGCCGGGGAAACTTCCCCCGGTCGGAAAGGTCAGGGTCCGTGGGTCGAATCGCAAATGCCAGGTCGTGTCTTCGACAAGGTCGTCCAGGTTCCATTTGCCAATGGCAACGCCATCCCGGAACCCGGCTATCCGAAACAGGGACACGTCCGCTTCAGTGACTATGGACCGGGTCATGAGGGCGTCCGCAAATCCGATGGTGCCCGTCATTGTATAGCCGTTTGCCCCTGACCAGCAAAAGTTGAACTGGGCGGCCTGCGCCGGACCGGCCAATACGGCCAGGACTGCCGCCACCCGGATCATTCCACCGCACTTACGGGCACCGCCTGCTTTCCAAGCAGGTCAATCCCGGCACAGTCGGTTGACTGCGGCCTTGAGAACGATCGCAACGGGGTTTCCGGGGGGATCGAGGATGCCAGGATGAAACGGTCATCGATGCAGATGTCCTGCCCCCCGTTGCCTGCGTTGAACCCGAACCCCGGGGTGCCGCAATCATTGACCTCTCCGTTGGCGTTCCACATTTGGTAAAGCCCGTCAAAGCCCTGTAGGGGGAACAAGCCGGTCCTGGGACTGTAACGCAAGAGCCAGCTTGTTGCGTCTGTTGCGTCTGCCATCGACCATTTGCCAATCACATTCCCGTCCAGATACCCGACGATCCGAAACGCTGTCAGGTCTTCGTGGTCAATCAGCGTGCGGTTGAGAAGGGCGTCGGGAAAGCTGAACTGTCCCGTCATCGTGTAGCCGCCCGCCCCTTGCCAACAGATGTACCGGTCTGCCGCATCGGCTGGCAGGGCAAGCAGCCCGATCACCAGGGCCGCCCGGATCATCCGTTTTCGCGCAGGACGTGCCCGGCCAGGTAGAGCGAGCCGCAGATGAGGATCCGCGCATTGGCGTCCTGTGTCTGGATCATGGCAATGGCCTCGGCCACACCTTCGGCTGACCTTGAAGGGAGCCCGACCAGTTCGGCATGGGCAGCGGTTTCGTCCGCAGGGATTGTTGCCGTGGCGTCAGGGATCGTCACGGCGATCAGCCCCTTGGCCACCTCGGCCAGCGGGGCGAGGTAGCCCGATATGTCCTTGGTGTTGAGCATGCCACAAACCAGATAGGTCGGACGCGGCGGCATCTGGCGCAGGGTATCTGCCAGCATCACGCCGGCTGCAGGATTATGGCCGCCATCCAGCCAAAGCTCGGCCGGGCGGGCGAGATCGGCAAGAGCCCCTTCGGTCAGCCGTTGCATCCGGGCGGGCCAATAAGGCTGGGTGACAGCCGCATGGCAGGCCGCCTCGTCCCGGCCAAGGTGGCGCAGCGCCGTGATCGCGGCCCCGGCGTTCAGGATCTGATGCGGTCCGGCCAGGGCAGGCAAGGGCAGGTCCAGCAGGCCGCGCTCGTCCTGATAGATCAGGCGTCCCCGTTCGGTCGTGACGTGCCAGTGTTGGCCGTAAACCAAAAGGGGTGCGCCCAGCCGGGCCGCCTTTTGTTCGATGACCTCAAGCCCCTCGTCGTGCTGCGGCCCGACCACGCAGGTAACACCGCGTTTCAGGATCCCGGCCTTTTCGCCCGCAATCTCGGCGATGGTGTCCCCCAGAAAGGCCTGATGGTCCAGATCAACCGGGGTGATGATGGTAAGAGCCGGATGGTCAATCACATTGGTTGCATCCAGTCGCCCGCCCAAGCCAACTTCGAGGAGGGTCCAGTCGGCCGGCGTTTCAGCCATCGCCAACAAGGCGGCGCAGGTCGTGATCTCAAAGTAGGTGATCGCATCGGGGCCATTGGCCTTGTAGCAACGGTCAAGGACCTCGGTCAGCGCCTCTTCACTGATGAGCGATCCGGCAAGCCTGATGCGTTCGTGAAACCGCGCCAGATGGGGCGAGGTATAGGCGTGGACAATATCGCCCCCCGCTTCGAGTCCGGCCCTGATCATGGCCTGTGTCGATCCTTTGCCGTTTGTCCCGGCAACATGAATGACCGGCGGCAGGCGGCGTTCCGGATGATCAAGCAGGTCAAGCAGCCGCCAGACACGGTCCAGCGTCAAATCAATGACCTTGGGGTGGAGCGTCATCATCCGGGCAAGGATGACGTCGGAACTGGCGCTCATTTCTTTTTCGGGGCCTTGCTGTCCTGAGGTGCCTTGTCTGACGCGCTCTCAACGGCCGTGGCGGCGCTTTCTTCGGCTTCTTCAGGGGCCGGCGCGGGCAGGTCGCCCGACACAGCAGGCGGCTGATGGGTCAGCATCCGGATGATGGTGACCAGTTCGTCGCGCAGTTTCCCCCTTGGGGTCACCCGGTCCAACATTCCGTGGTCCAGAAGATACTCTGCCCGCTGGAACCCCTCGGGCAGTTTTTCCCGGATCGTCTGTTCGATAACCCGCGGACCGGCAAAGCAGATCAGGGCCCCCGGCTCGGCAATCTGGACATCACCCAGCATGGCGTAAGAGGCTGTAACCCCGCCTGTCGTTGGGTGGGTCAGGACGACGATGTAGGGCAGCCCGGCCTCTTTCAGCATTTGGACGGCCACGGTGGTCCGGGGCATCTGCATCAGGCTTAGAATACCCTCCTGCATCCGGGCGCCGCCAGCGGCCGAAAACAGGACCAGCGGCCGTTTGAGGGTCACCGCCCGCTCGGCCGCAGCGATGATCGCGTTGCCGACATACATGCCCATGGACCCTGCCATAAAGCTGAAGTCCTGCCCCGCTGCCACAACAGGTGTGCGACAGATCTCGCCTTCGACAACAAGCATCGCCTCCTTTTCAGAAGTGACCTTGCGCGCATCCTTGATCCGGTCGGTGTATTTCTTTTGATCCCGGAACGAGAGGGGATCGGCCAAAGGCTCGGGCACCTTGACCTCAGTGAAGATCCCTGCGTCAAACAGCGCCTTGAACCGGGCACGGGGGGTGATCGCCATATGGTGATTGCAGTTGGTGCAGACGTTCAGATTGTCCGTAAGCTCGCGGTGGAACAGCATGGTTCCGCATTCGTCGCATTTGCTCCACAAATTCTCGGGCACTTCGCGGCGCGAAAAGATCGAGTTGATCGTCGGGCGGACGTAGTTGGTGATCCAGTTCATGCGCAGACACAGCCTTTGGTCGGTTCGACGCCCGAGATAAGGCTCGTTGGGGGGAAATGCAATTGAAGAGGCTTGGGACAGGGCGCGATCTGGCCTACCATCCCACCAATCGGCAGATCTGCGGTCGCACTCTGAAAGGCGTTGCCAACGACTGCCCTGCCACATAGGGCACGGCCTCAGCCCCCAAAGGTGGGAAGTTAGCAGAGTAATCCTGCCTTGCCCCTCGGCCTTCACGCATTTATGCCATCTTGGAACGAGTTCCGCGGGAGGACGACCCATGCAAAATGCACGCTTTGACAAATCGAAACTGCCCAGCCGCCATGTGACCGAAGGACCTTCTCGGGCACCGCACCGGTCCTATTTCTATGCGATGGGGATCACCGAGGAAGAGATCCACCAGCCCTGGGTCGGTGTCGCCACCTGCTGGAACGAAGCGGCCCCCTGCAACATCGCCCTGAACCGTCAGGCCCAGTCTGTTAAGGGTGGCGTCAAGAAGGGCGGCGGCACCCCGCGCGAATTTACCACCATCACCGTGACAGACGGCATCGCAATGGGTCACGAGGGGATGCGCTCCTCGCTCGCCTCTCGCGAGGCTATCGCCGACACCGTCGAGCTGACGATGCGCGGACACTGCTACGACGCCATCGTGGGCCTTGCAGGCTGCGACAAATCCCTGCCGGGCATGATGATGGCGATGGTTCGCCTGAACACGCCTTCGGTGTTCATCTACGGCGGCTCCATCCTGCCGGGTCGGCTTAACGGCAAGGATGTGACCGTACAGGACGTCTTTGAGGCCGTGGGCAAGCATCAGGCCGGCAGCATGTCCGACGCCGAGCTTGAGATCCTCGAACGGATCGCCTGTCCCTCTGCCGGCGCCTGCGGCGGCCAGTTCACCGCCAACACAATGGCCTGCGTGTCCGAGGCGATCGGTCTTGCGCTGATGAATTCTTCTGGCGCACCGGCCCCCTATGAGAGCCGCGACCAGTATGGCGAGGCGTCTGGCGTTGCGGTCATGAACCTGATCGAGAAGAACATCCGGGCCCGCGATATCGTCACCCGCAAGAGCCTTGAGAACGCGGCCCGCATCGTGGCCTGTACCGGCGGCTCGACCAACGCAGGTCTGCACCTGCCCGCCATCGCCCACGAGGCCGGGATCGACTTTGACCTGTTCGACGTCTGCGACATCTTCCGCGACACCCCCTATTTCGTGGATCTCAAGCCGGGCGGACAATATGTCGCCAAAGACCTTTATGAATCCGGCGGTGTCCCCGTCGTGATGAAGGAACTTCGAAAAGCAGGTCTGATCCATGAGGATTGCATGACCGCCAGCGGCCGCACCATTGGCGAAGAACTCGACATGATCGAAGGCGACGCCGACGGCAAGGTCATCTACCACGTCGATTCGCCCATCACCAAGACCGGCGGTGTCGTTGGCCTGAAGGGCAACCTGTGCCCGGAAGGGGCCATCGTGAAGGTCGCAGGCATGTCCGAGGAAGAGCAGGTCTTTAGCGGCCCCGCCCGCGTGTTTGAATGCGAAGAGGACGCCTTTGCCGCCGTTAAGGCTCGTGGATACGAGGAAGGCGAAGTCATCGTCATCCGCAACGAAGGCCCCGCAGGCGGCCCCGGCATGCGCGAGATGCTCGCAACCACGGCGGCCCTGTCCGGTCAGGGCATGGGCAAGAAGGTCGCGCTGATCACCGACGGTCGCTTCTCGGGTGCGACCCGCGGCTTCTGCGTCGGCCATGTCGGGCCAGAGGCTGCACACGGCGGCCCGATCGGCATGCTGCAGAATGGCGATGTGATCACCATCAACGCCCTGACGGGCGAGCTGTCTGTCGATCTGACCGACGAAGAGCTTGCCGCCCGCAAAGCGGCCTGGGCCGGTCCGCGCAAGACGATCTACGCCACCGGTGCGCTTTGGAAGTACGCCCAGCTGGTCGGAGGCGCTCGTAAAGGGGCCGTCACCCATCCTGGGGCCGAGACCGAGTTGCACATCTACATGGATCTCTGATCCTGTGACCTTCGGTCCGGCCCTCATCCCTGAGGGCCGGACTGTCACTTGAGCGGGCGGTCGCGACGATGCCGTGATGCGCATTTGGATCGCGGCCCTGTACATGACGTGATGCCACACTTTTTCTGTTGCCGAATGACAGATGAATGGCCCGCGCCGTTTGATGCCTGAGGCATCATGGCAACCCCTCAGAACCATCCTGACGTAGCTGACTTGCCGCACGCCGGACCAATGGTTACCCCTTTGACATCGTCGGGAGTACGTCCGGCGCGCCGGGAAGCCTTTGGTAGTGAACGTGTGATGATGATGGATGGTCCGCCCGCATGCTAAAACCTATCGCCTTACTGTCGGTGCTGGGCATATCCGGCTGCGTTTTGGTTCCAAATGGCGAAGCAGTGCGCGCCCTGTCTCTGTTTGATGGCGAGATCGTCGTGCAGGCCCCTGATGGATACTGCATCGATCCAGCGACCAGCCGCCCCTCTGATGGGTTCGCGGCGATGGCAGGCTGCGCCCTTGTCTCATCCGACGCTGTCATGCCTTCGAAGGACGCCTGGATCACGGTCCAGACAGGGGCGCCGGGCACGGCGGCTGTTGCTGGGAACGAGGCCACGTTGCGCAGCCTACTTGCCACAGCTTCGGGCGTTGCCTTGCTCAGCGCGCGGGGGCAGCCCACGGATATCACCGTTCGGTCCCTCATGTCCCGGGACCAGGTCGTCATAGTGCGGTTCAGTGACAGTGCCGCCGCGCCTTTCCCGGGCCTCGCGAATGATGAATGGCGCGCCTTTCTTGACCTCGACGACCGGCTCGTGACTGTGACGGTCCGGGGGTTCGCGCGCGCGCCATTGCAGCCGGACGACGGGCTGGCCCTTCTGGAACAAGCTGTCTACAGCCTGATCTCGGTCAATTCATCCAGCTCGGGCGGCTGACGTCAGTTTCCTTTTTGGAAACAGTTTGGCACACAGTGGGTATGACAACGAAGCAGCGTTCGGGCCACACAGCCCAAGCGCACTCCAAGAAATGAGCAGGCATGTCACAGGAAAGATGGAGTTTTTTGGATCGGCTGGCCTACCGAAGCAGCCTCACGCTTTGGTCGCGTGCGGTCAGAACCGCCAAAAGTGCCGACCTGTCTGACCTGCGGCTTGTCCGGGACCGTGCGCGTAAAATGCGCCACAATCTAAATGAACTTCTTCAGGTTGCCGATACGCGCCTTGCCTTGCCCCGCATCGGATCATTAACATTCCCAAAACCCGGCGGGACTGACTGGTTTTGGCGTCCCAATCTCTGGCGGGGGCCCTTGGATATCAAGGGAGCCTCCAGTGTCGAAAGTAAGACAGCGTTCGGCGACGAGGTCACTCTGTTCCATGATTGCCGCCTTAGTGAACTGACGCTTCGGCAGTTGTGAAACCATCGCGAGGTCGATCTGGCCCCCTACGGTCTGCGCATGGACGTGTTCCGCTTTGACGGCAGCTTTCTGTCGGTGGTGGTCGAATTGCCACCTGAGGCCTGCAAAGGGCTGAAAAGACGCCACCTGATCCGCCTTGATACAATTGTCGAACTTGAAAAGCCGCTCGAGATTTTTGCACGTCTGAACATCCGGCATGGGCCAAATACGGAGCAGATCGTCCGGGAACTGCCTCCTGAGGATGACAACGTCTTTGTAGAGTTTGACCTTGCCTACACGAAACTGAACGAAAAACGGGTCGAGCGGATGTGGGTCGACCTGATTTTCGAGGGACCCGAAATGAACCAGGTCACGATGCGGGATGTGACCTTTGCCCGATATCCAAGGGCAGAACTATGATCCTGTAGGGGTCGGGAGGTTGAGATGTCGAATTTGCGACTTACGAAGACACAGATCCTGGAAGGCACCTGGGAGGGTCTCCTGTCCGATGGGCGCGTCGGGGCGGAACCGCCCTTGGTCAAGGTGCTGCATATGGGCTTTGAGGTAGAGGGGGTGACGATCGGGTCCGCACAAGATGGCCTGGGCTGGCACCTGCGGGTTCCCATACCGATCAACGCGATATCGGATGGCGTTCAGACCTTCGTCGTTGTGGACGAAAAAACCGGCGACACTCTGGACAGTTTTACCATCCTCGCCGGAGAGGCTTTGGCCGAAGACATCCGTGCCGAGATTGACCTCCTGCGGGCTGAACTGGACATGCTCAAGAAAGCGTTTCGCCGGCACTGCATCGAGACGATGGGCTAATCCGGCACCCCAAAAATCTTTGCCAAGATTTTTTGGATCGGCGTCCAGCTCCAAGACTCTTCGCGAAGAGTCTTGGAGCCTTGATGACGCGGCGTAGTGCGTGACCCCGCCCTTCATCGCCGTCATGATGACGACAAACGGAGGCCCAGATGACCGAATTTCCGACCCTGCTCTCCCCCCTTGACCTTGGCTTTGTCACTCTGCCGAACCGCGTCCTCATGGGTTCGATGCACACGGGTCTGGAAGAGACCGGCGACTGGGCGCGCGTGGCGGCGTTCTATGCCGAACGCGCCAAAGGCGGCGTCGCCCTCATGGTGACGGGCGGTATGGCACCCAACCGCGAAGGAGGGGTGTTTCCGGGGGCTGCGGGTTTGTTCACCGACGCCGACATCGCAAACCACCGCACCGTGACGGACAAAGTACACGAGGCCGGAGGTCGCATCGCGATGCAGATCCTGCACGCGGGTCGCTATGCCTATGGCAAGGGGTGTGTTGCCCCCTCTGCAATCAAGTCCCCCATCTCACCATTTGTCCCGACCGAACTGGACGAGGCGGGCATTGAACAGCAGATCAGCGATATCGTCACCGCCGCCAAGCGTGCGCAACAGGCGGGCTATGACGGCGTCGAGGTCATGGGGTCCGAAGGGTACTTCCTCAATCAGTTCCTTGTCACCCATACCAACAAGCGGACCGACCGCTGGGGCGGTTCCTATGAAAACCGCATGCGCTTGCCGATCGAAGTGGTGCGCCGGGTCCGTGCCGCCGTTGGCCCCGAGTTTATCCTGATCTATCGGCTGTCGATGATCGACCTGGTGCCCAATGGATCAACCTGGGACGAAGTCGTGACCTTGGCAAAGGCTGTAGAGGCGGCAGGTGCGACCATCCTGAATACCGGCATTGGCTGGCACGAGGCCCGCATCCCAACCATCGCCACATCAGTCCCCCGCCGCGCCTTTGCCTGGGTCACAAAGAAACTGATGGGAGAAGTGTCGATTCCCATCATCACCTCCAACCGTATCAACACACCACAGGTGGCCGAGGATGTGCTGGCCGAAGGCTGCGCCGACATGGTGTCGATGGCCCGCCCGTTCCTGGCCGACCCGATGTTCGTGGCAAAGGCGGCGTCGGGCCAATCCGGTTTGATCACCCCCTGCATCGCCTGCAACCAGGCCTGCCTTGACCACACCTTCGGGGGCAAGCTGTCGTCCTGCCTCGTCAATCCGCGTGCCTGCCACGAAACCGAGCTTATCGTCGCCCCTGCCGCGCTCCCTGTAAAGATCGCGGTGGTGGGGGCCGGTCCCGCCGGCCTTTCGGCCGCATTGACCGCTGCCGAACGCGGACATCATGTGACCCTTTTCGACAAGGCCACCTCCATCGGTGGCCAGTTGAACATGGCCAAGCAGGTTCCCGGCAAGGAAGAGTTCTGGGGTCTGGTCGACTACTACCGCGCATCGGTAGAGGCCGCGGGTATTGCCCTGCGCCTGGGGGAGGCCGCCACGCCCGAAGGTCTGGAGGGCTTTGACCAGATTGTCATCGCGACCGGCGTCAAGCCGCGCGACCCAGAGATCCCGGGACAGGACCTGCCGCATGTTCTGTCCTACATCGACGTATTGCGGGACAAGGCGCCCGTTGGGCAAAGCGTCGCCATCATCGGAGCTGGCGGTATCGGCTTTGACGTGGCCGAGTATCTGGTGACCAAGGACAGCCCGACCGAGGACCTGCCAAGCTGGCTGGACGAATGGGGCGTCGCAGACCCCGCTGAGGCGCGCGGCGGTCTGAGCCCGGAAGGGCCGCGGCCCGAACCTGCCGCCCGCCAAGTCACCCTGCTTCAGCGCAAGGCGGAAAAGCTGGGTCGCCGTCTGGGCAAGACAACCGGCTGGATCCACAGGGCCAGCCTTCAGATGAAAAACGTGCAGATGATCGGCGGGGTCCGCTACGACCGCATCGACGCTGACGGCTTGCACATCTCATTCGGTGGCGCCCACGACTCGCCCCAGGTCATCCCTGCGGATACGATTGTGCTGTGTTCGGGCCAATTGCCCGAGCGTGGCCTTGCCGATGCCCTCATTGCCGCCGGGCGCAAGGTGCACATCATCGGCGGGGCGGATGTCGCGGCTGAGTTGGACGCCAAGCGGGCCATCGATCAAGGCACCCGGCTGGCCGCGAAGTTGTGAAGCGGACCCGGCTCATATCGGTCAATGTCGGTCGGGCAGAACCGATGCCGGGCAAGTCGGGCCAAAGCGGCATCAACAAGTGCCCGGTGGTCGGAGCCGTGGAGATCGGCCTTTTGGGCATTGCCTCGGACGCAATTGTCGACCGGGACAATCATGGTGGTCCTGAACAGGCGGTCTACCTTTACTTTGCAACCGACTATGATTGGTGGGCCGAAAGGCTGGCGCGACCGATGCCCCCCGGCACGTTGCGGGAGAACCTGACCATCTCTGGCGTCGCGGGGACCGATGTCCATGTTGGTGACCGGTTCACCTTTGGCGACTGCTGTCTTGAGGTGACCTCACCCCGCATCCCTTGTGTGACGCTTGCCCACCGGATGGACGACCCTGGGTTCGTCCGGCTCTTTCAGAAGGCCCGGCGACCGGGGGCCTACGCAAGGGTCGTAAAGCCCGGGCAGGTGTCAGCAGGGATTGATGGCGCATGGCATCCCTTCGACGGCCCAAAGGTCGGACTGGCGGAATTGATGCGCGACGGATCATCACATAAACTGGACGAGCAAACTGTGGCGCGCTGGCGTCAAGCGCCAATTCACAAGAAGCTGCGTGAAAACCTCAGCCTGGCCTATCCCGAAGCGATTTAGTCCGGCCTGGCCGCTGTTTCCCCCCCGTCACTTATTCCTAGCAAGACCCTGATATTGTCAAGCTGACGCCCCGATCCTGCCTTGTTCCCACGGCAAAGCTGGTCCCCGAAGAACTGAATGCAGAGGGACGCAGATGGATCGCCTAACGGAAATGGAGGCCTTTGCAACGGTCGTGGATCAAGGAGGGTTCACTGACGCGGCAAGGAAGATGGGCATTTCCAAGTCCGCTGTTTCCAAGCATGTGTCCTCGCTTGAGGCACGCCTTGGAGCCCGGCTCTTGAACCGCACGACCCGCCGGGTCAGCCCGACCGAAATCGGTCTGGCCTACTATGATCGCGCCCGTCGCGTGTTGAATGACGCCGGCGAAGCCGACGCCCTCGTGACCTCGATGCAATCGGCCCCGTCCGGCCTACTGCGGATCAGCGTTGCCACCGACTTTGGCGTCAACCACCTGTCCCCTGTTCTGGGCGAATTCCTGCAGGAGTTTCCCGACATCACGGTCAACATGGTGCTGAACAACCGTTATGTTGAGCTGATTTCGGAAGGCTTCGACATGGCCGTACGGATTGGCGAGTTGGAAGATTCGACCCTTCGTGCCCGCAAGCTGACCGAGACGACCAAACGCATGATCGCGTCCCCATCATACTTTCAGCAGTATGGCCGACCCGAAAAGATCGACGATCTGAACGAGCACAAGCTTCTGCACTACTCCAACCAATCAAACGGAGCGGTCTGGAAGCTGACCGCCCCCTCCGGCGAAAAGCGGCAGGTGCGGACGGCTGGCTGGCTCACGGTCAACGACGGGCAATCTCTCCTCAACGCCTGCATCTCGGGCCTTGGCATCGCCTATCTGCCATCCTTTCTTTATGCCGACGCGCAGGCCAAAGGTCTTGTCGAAGAGGCCATTCCCGATCTGCCCGTCGAAACGCAAGGCATCTACGCGGTTTACCCGCCGGGCCGATTTACCCAACCCAAGGTGCGGGCCTTCATCGACTTTCTTGTCCATGCTTTTGCCGAAAAGGGCCCTGACGCCTGGTAGAGCAACCCTTTCCCCAGAGGTTCCCGAACCTCAACTGGCGCGGCCCGAAAGGGTCGCGCTTTTTTGAATCGATCACTCCAATGTCGAGGTGACGATGACTTCCACGCGCCGGTTCGCGTCGCGGCCTTCAGCTGTAAGGTTGGTCGCCACCGGGGCAAGGTATCCCATCCCCTGGGCATCGAGTTGCGCGCGGCGCACCCCAAGTTCACTCACCAGCCGCTCAACAACTGACGCCGCCCGGCGGCGCGACAGGGCGATATTGGCATCCAGCGACCCTTCGGCGTCCGTATGGCCGACAAGTGCAACCCGGCGGTCAGGATTGTCCGCCAGATAGGCCGCCAGCGCCCGCAGCGAGGCATAGGGGCCCGCGCCCAGTTGGGCAGAGCCTGTCTCGAAGGTAAGGTCACTCAGGATGATGTGGCCACTTTGATCCAGCGTCGTCCCGAAATCGCTCTGCGTTCCGGGCAGGGGCACGGCCGGCGACACGGGCGAGACCGTTGTGACGGCGGGAAACTCGGCGTGTGGCCCAACCCGGACGATCTGAACGAATCCGGCCGTGCCAGACCGGCTGATCATGAGGCTGATCGCCTCTTCGCCATCGTCGCCCATCCGGCTGGCCGCAAAGAAACGAAAGTCGCCCAGGTCGACGAACATGTCCGGGGGGCTCATCACGTCAGTGCCAAAACGAAAATCAAAGCCGCCGCAGGCCAGCGACTCGCAGTCGAGGACCGGTTCGTATCCCATCGCAAGAACCTGATCGCGCAGGGGCACCATCAGGGCCAACGTTGAGGCCCCTTGTGCCTCGACCCACCAAGCCTGCTGCGATACTGCGCCTTCAAGGATCCGCGTCGGCAAACCTGCCTCTCCGAAGGGGCCAACTGGCATCGCGTAACTGCCAGGTTCGGACACAATCTCGGCCTGCAAAGTCGCCTGCCCCTGAAAGGCCAGTTCCTGTCCCCAGCCAATGCAGGGGGCCAAGGCAAACGTGATGCAGAGCCCCGCCTTCATCGGGCCTGCGAATGATAGTCGTCGTTGGGTCGCATATCGGTGGCCGAAGCGATCCGGTTGCTCATGTTGTAGAACGCAGCCACGGACGCGATGTCCCAGATGTCCCGTTCGGTAAATCCAACCTGCCGCAGGGCATCGCGGTGGTGCTCTTCGATCCCGGCGCTGGCGACGGTCATCCGCTCCGCAAAGTCCAGCATGGCGCGCTGCCTGGCATCAAGCGGGGCGACCCTCCAGTTCATCACCAGCATTTCCCCCAGCTTGGGGTCCCCGGACAGCGCCCGCACTGCAGCGCCATGAGCCGTCAGGCAGTAGTAGCACTTGTTGATCGAGGATACCGTGACCGCGATCATCTCGCGCTCAAGCTTGGTCAGGCCGGACGGGGCGAGCATCAGGTCGTTATAAAGTGCGGTAAACGCGTTGAGCTTGTCGATATCAAAGGCATAGGCCCGCAACACATTCGGCACCATGCCAAGCTTTTCGACACACTTGTCAAAGTAGGCCTGCGTCGCGGGCGGCAATGGGTCGACCTGCGGCAGGTCCAGCGCGGTGGGGCTGTCATCTTGGGTCATCGTCCGGTCTCCGTCTTGATCCGGTAGTGATACTCTCCCACAGCTGCCATCCCTAGGGAAGCATAGAGGCCACGGGCCGCCGTATTGGCCGTTGTCACGACCAACGCCAACTCTTCCGCGCCTTGCCGGGCTGCCCATCTGGCGCAGGCGCGCAGCATATGCGCGCCAAGCCCCTTGCGCCAGAATTGGGCACGGGTCTCAAGGGCATGCAGCATCGCACCATCGGGGCCACAAGCCAGATAGACGGTACCGGCAGGCGAATCCTCAAGCCGGCCAAGGATCGTTGTCTTGGGCCCCTTGGCCCGGTCCATGACAGCCAGCCGGTCAGGGCCGATCCCGCCTTCGGCCCAGATCTCGGCCTGAACGGCGAGGGGGGGCCAGACCTCGAACGTGGTAACGGGGGGCGGCAGTGTTTGGGTAAGGAGGCTGACCGGGGCAGAGTACCCGATGACAGGGTCCTTGATGACGTAGCCTGCGCGGTCCAACAGTGCATCCAGCGTCTCGTCCCCATGCCGGATCATGAACAACGGCGTCTGGCCCAGAGCCCGCATGGCCGCCTCTGCCGCAGGCAACCCTTCGGCCAGTCCGTCTATCACTGCGGCGGTCGCAGCACTCACCCGGCTACCGCCGCCTTGCCCTTCCCGGATAACATAGGGACCGACCCGGGTTTGGCCCGCCGGTGGCCATGTCGCCTCGATCAGGGCATAAAGGGCCGAAGGCGTCACTCGGGAAACAGCGAGGCCAGACGCACCATCGCCTCATCCACCATCGCACCGTCCTGCCCCCGGATCACGATGTTAGCCCCATAGACCCCATCCTTCTGATAGGGATAAGAGCCGATCATCAGATCCGGGAAATCTTCGGCCAGCTTGCCCAAAGGCCCGGCAATATCGCCTTCGCCGCGCTGTATGCGCAGGGTCTGCGACAAGAGTGGCGCACCGCCCACCAGCGACGGCAAGACGCTTGCCACCATCGCCTGAAAAACGCTGGGCACCCCGGCCATCACATGGACGTTGTGCAGGATGAACCCGGGGGCAGAGCTGACCGGGTTCTCGATCAGCGTTGCGCCATCGGGGATGCGGGCCATGCGCAGGCGGGCCTCGTTCAGTTCCGTGCCTTGCCGGTCATAATGGGCCTGAAGGATGGCGCGGGCGTCGTCGCGCACATCGATTTGGGTGTCGAAGGCTGCTGCAATGCAATCGGCGGTGATGTCGTCGTGGGTGGGGCCGATGCCACCGCTTGTGAACACCGTTCCATAGCCGGCCGACAGCGCCTTGACCGCGGCGATGATGGCAGGACGGTCATCCGAGACGATGCGAACTTCCTTCAGGTCAATACCGATCCGCGTCAGCTCGCCCGCCAGAAAATGCATGTTGGCATCGCGCGTCCGTCCGGACAGGATCTCATCTCCGATGACAAGCATGGCTGCGGTGGGGTTTGCGATGGTCATGGGCCTGCTTCTCCTTTGGGACAGCGCAAGGTATAGGGGGCTGCCATGCGCTTTGCCACACCCCTCATCCCTGCCCGGCTGATCCGCCGCTACAAACGGTTTCTGGCCGATATCGTGCTGGAGGACGGACGCGAGGTCACCGCCCATTGTGCCAACCCAGGCTCCATGATGGGGCTGGCGGAACCGGGCATGCGCATCTGGGTCGAGGCGAACGACGATCCAAAGAAAAAGCTGAAGTTTGGCTGGCGGCTGGTCGACCATGAGAATGGGCATTTTACGGGCGTCGACACCTCTGTCCCGAACCGCGCCTTGCGGGCGTCGTTGGAGGCGGGACAGGTGCCGGGGCTGACCGGCTATGCCACCGTGCGGCCAGAGGTCCGCTACGGCGAGGCAAGCCGCGTCGATTTCCTGCTGTCCGGTCCGGATCGCCCCGACACCTATGTCGAGGTCAAAAGCGTGACGCTTTGCCGAAAGCCCGGCCTGGCCGAATTCCCCGACTCGGTCACCGCCAGAGGGGCCAGGCACCTTGCCGACCTTGCCGCGATGGTCGCCAAGGGCCACCGTGCCGTGATGCTGTACCTTGTCCAGAGGACCGATTGCACAGCGGTCACCCTCGCGGCCGATCTGGACCCGGGCTATGCCCGCGCCTTTGACGAGGCCGCCCAAGTCGGGGTCGAGGTGATATGCCTCGGCACCGAAATTTCACCGAATGCGATCGAAATCGGCGCCCCCTTGCCATTTCAGATGCCCGGATTTGGCTAAAGGCAGGACCAGACCGGTTCGCCGCCTCTGGTCCTTTCTCGTTGAAGGCCCTACATAGGGTCAAAGCCTTATGGAGCAGATCATTGGATGAGCGCAGAGGCCGCCTGACCAAAGACGGCATCCGGATTTACTACCTTAGTGACTTCGCCGGCATGAACCGCGCGGGGCGCCTTGCTGCGACCATACTCGACGATATCGCAGAGCATGTCTTTGTCGGCCAGACCACCGCCGAACTCGACCGGCTGATCACCCATTGGGTCGAAGACGCAGGGGCCACTTCGGCGACGATCGGGTACAAGGGCTATCAGCACGCGTCCTGCATCAGCGTGAACCATGTCGTCTGCCATGGCATCCCCGGCGACAAGAAGCTTAAGGAAGGCGACATCCTCAACATCGACGTGACCGTGATCGTCGATGGCTGGTACGGTGACACCAGCCGCATGTACGTCGCAGGAAACCTGACCCGCAAGGCCGAGAGGCTGATCCAGGTCACCCACGACGCCCTCATGCTTGGGATCGAGGCGGCGCGACCGGGCAATACCTTTGGCGACATTGGCGCGGCTATACAAACCTATGTAGAAGCGCAGCGGATGTCGGTTGTCCGCGACTTTTGCGGCCACGGTCTGGGCCGAGTGTTCCACGCCCCGCCGAATGTTCTGCACTATGGCCGCCCCGGCACCGGCCCAACCCTCGAGGAAGGCATGTTCTTCACCATCGAACCGATGGTGAACCTCGGCCGCCCCGAAACCAAAGTGCTCGCCGACGACTGGACCGCCGTTACCCGCGACAAGTCCCTCTCTGCCCAGTTTGAGCATTCCGTCGGGATCACCGCGCAGGGATGCGAGGTGTTCACCTTGTCGCCAGCCGGGCATTTCCATCCGACCTACGGATAGGCTGTGACAGCCCCACGCTGGATCGTTTTGGTTCTGGCCTTGGGGCTGGCTGCGTTTGCCGTTTGCCGGCTTGAGGCTGATCGGCGCGGCATTCTGCAAAGCTCCCTCACAGTGGGGACCACACCAGCCACCGTCTATCAACGCAAGCGCGCGGGCCCTGCCCCTGTGGTCGTCATTGCCCATGGCTTTGCCGGATCACGGCCCTTGATGCAAAGCTTTGCCCTGACGCTGGCGCAGGCGGGATACATCGTGGTGAGCTTTGATTTCATGGGTCATGGGCGAAACCCTGTGCCCATGTCGGGCGATGTGACATCGATTGATGGCACCACGACCCTTCTGATGGACGAACTGGCCCGGGTGGCCGACGTTGCCCTTGCCCTGCCCCGAAGTGATGGGCGGCTGGCCCTTTTGGGCCATTCGATGGCCTCGGACATCGTGGTGCGACAGGCGGTCCAGGATGCGCGGGTCGGGGCGGTGGTGGCGATCTCAATGTTCTCGCTCGCCGTCACGGCGGACGAACCGTCGAACCTTCTGGTGGTCACCGGGCAATGGGAGGCCATGCTGGCCGAAGAGGCCGAAAAGGCCCTGCGACTGACCGATCCGTCAGCCGGTCTGGGCGATACGACAGGCGATCCGGCCGATGGCACAGGCCGCCGTGCCGTGCTGGCCCCGAATGTTGAACATGTCGGTGTCCTCTATTCACCTGTAACGCTTGAGGAAAGCCGCGCCTGGTTTGATGCCGCCTTTGGCAGAACAAGCACCGGCCCTGTGACGGAACGGGGCGGCTGGGTCGCCCTTTTGATCGTCTCTGTCGTGGCGCTTGCCTGGCCATTGTCAGGCGTGTTGCGGCCGTTAAGGGCCGATGCCCGTCCGCAGGACATTCCGCCGGGGCAATTCTTATTGGCCAGTCTCGTGCCTGCCATCATCACACCACTTGTCTTGTGGCCCTTGCCCACAAGTTTCCTGCCGGTACTCGTGGCCGACTACCTGGCCCTGCACTTTGCCTTGCAGGGGGCCTTGGCCCTGCTGTTGCTGGCGCGGATCGGGGCGGTCAGGGTCGATCTGGGCGGCCTTTTGCTGGCCATTCCGGTCGCCCTGTTCGGCATTGCGCTTTTTGGTGGCATTCTGGACCGCTACGTGGCCTCGTTTTTTCCAACGCCTGAGCGGTTTGTGATCATCGCGGCCATGGCCTGCGGGGCCGTTCCCTACATGTTGGCCGATGCGACGCTGACACAGGGCGGTCAGGCCTCGTTCTGGCGGGTGCTTATGGTTCGGACGGTGGCCCTTGCCTCTTTAGGGGCGGCGGTGGCGCTCGACTTTGAGGGGCTGTTGTTCCTGATTATCATCCTGCCGGTGATCCTGCTGTTCTTTACCCTGTTCGGCACCGTTGGCGGATGGGTCGGGCGCGCCACATGGCGGCCTGCCGCAGGCGGCATCGGGCTGGGCCTTTTCCTGGCATGGGCGCTAGGGGTGACGTTTCCGCTTTTCGCGGCCTAAAGGCGATCGGACGGGTCCTCGCCTTCGGCGCCGCGTTCCAGCCGCCGCCATAGCAGCGACAAGAGCGTCTCACCGGCAAGCGGCGTCGCGCAATCGCCGATCAGGACAGGGGCAGAAAAGGGTTGTGGGGCGGGCAGAGGCAGGCTTGCCTCGCGCGGCTTGGCCCTTGCCGACTTGGCAAAGCGCGTGAGGGCAAGGCCGGTGGGATAAGAGGCGTCTGTCATAGTGACAGTCTAACACAACCCCGACGACCTGTCGCCTCCTTCCCCTCAGGCCGGGGCCTCAAGGAAGGTCACATGCGTGTCACCGTAGCGGCGCGTATCCAGCAGACGGTATCCCGGCGGGGCGGGCATCGGGGCCGCCTCTTCCCAGACTATCATGGCCTGCGGGGCGATCCAGCCACCGCTATGGGCCGCCGCGAGCGCCTGGGCGCCAAGCCCCCGGTTATACGGCGGATCAAGGAAGATGAGCGTCGCAGACGCCTCGGCCTGAGGCAGTTTCAACGCGCTGACCTGTAGCAGGCGGGTGTCCGACTGACGGCGGCAGCGGGCGATGTTGTCCCGGATCAGGCCCGCCGCGACCCGGCCGTCATCGACAAAGGTGGCATGGGCCGCCCCACGTGATATCGCTTCCAACCCCAAAGCGCCGGTGCCGGCAAAAAGATCCAACACCTCTGCCCCCGTCACCGGATCGCCAAAGCGGCCGCCCATCAGGACGTTGAACAGGCTTTCTCGGACCCGGTCCGAGGTCGGACGCAACTGGGCCCCCGAATCCCCCGCCCCGACGGCGGCAAGGGCAAGGCCCCGATGATGTCCGCCGATGATCCTCACGACCGCAAAAGGGCCTTCATATCCGTCGCCGGGTCCGTGATGACCTCGGGGGCAGGAGATTTGCCTGCCTCGATCAGGCGTTTGCCGATCATGTAGTTGCGGGCATCGTTCATCGCATCCACGGCGACCAGAACACTGTCCCGGTAGTACCAATGCGACCGGGCATCGCCGGTCTGTTTGACGTAGACAGCGTCATAGCCGGTATTCAGCCCGGCAATCTGCAGCTTGCAGTCATATTGATCCGACCAGAACCAGGGTGCCGGAACGTAGTCGACGGATTTGCCCATCATGTTCTGGGCGGCCACCTCGGCCATGTCGATGGCATTGCCAACAGACTCGAGCCGGATGCGGTTGCCCTCAAACAGGCAGGAGGCACAATCACCCGCAGCCCAGATCGCAGGGTCAGACGTCCGGCATTGAGCATCTGTGGCGATCCCGTTGTCGAGGGTCAGACCCGCCCCTTCGGCCAGGGCCGTGGCCGGCATGATCCCCACGCCCACCACGGCGAAATCGACGGCCAACTCTGACCCATCGGTCAGGCGCGCCCCGGTGACTCGGTCGTCGCCCAATAGCCGATCAAGGCCAACGCCCTCCCGAATGTCGACGCCATGCGACTGGTGAAGGGCCCGGAAGTAGTCCGAGGTTTCAGGCGATGCGACCCGTTGCAGAATGCGGGGCACCATCTCGACCAGGGTCACCTCAAGGCCCTTCTTGGCGCAAACCGCCGCCGCCTCCAGACCGATGTAGCCGCCCCCGATGATCAGGACCCTGCGACCTTCAACCAGTTCCGGCGCCATCGTGTCGGCATCGCGAAGGTCCCGCATGGTGAATACGCCACCCAGCGTGCCACCGATCGCGGCGGGCAAGGTGCGGGGGTACGATCCGGTCGCCAGCGCCAGCGCGTCGTAGGACAGGTCCTCACCCGTCGACAGAGCTACTGTGCGCGCGGCAGGGTCGACCGAAACGGCGCGGGTAGACAGGCGCAGGTCAATGTCGTGCTCAGGATAAAAGGCCGCAGGGCGCAGGTAGAGCCGTTCGAGCTCCATCTCACCCAGCAGATAGGCTTTGGACAGGGGTGGACGCTGGTAGGGCGGCACATCTTCTGCCCCGATCAGGGTGATCTTGCCGTCAAACCCTTCGGTCAGAAGCTTGGCCACAAGGGAAGCCCCGGCCTGACCGCCTCCGATGACAACGAAATGGGACATTTTTTGCGCCTTGGCTGTGGGAAGTTGCGCTGGCTACACTATCTTTATGGTCGGCATATACCAGACACAATTGAGCCAAGAGGACCATCCATGACCCTTACGATCGGCGACAGCCTTCCCGACGCGACCCTGTGCTATTGGGGTGAAAACGGCCCTGCAACCGTTCAGCTTTCCGAAAAGCTGGGCGGCCGGAAAGTCGTCCTTTTTGCCCTGCCCGGCGCCTTTACCGGGCCATGTTCGACCTCGCACCTGCCCAGCTTTATGCGCACCGCCGAGGCGTTCAAGGCCAAAGGCGTGGAAGAGATCATCTGCCTGTCGGTCAACGACCCCTTCGTCCTTGGTGCATGGGCGGAACAAACCGGTGCCACGGCAGCCGGGATCACCCTGCTTGGCGATGCCGACGGGTCCTTTACCAAGGCAATCGGCATGGACTTTACCGCCCCCCCCATCGGCCTCATCGGACGGTCCAACCGCTATGCGACGCTGGTTGAGGATGGAAAGATCACTGCCGTCAGCATCGACGAGCCTGGCGTGTGCGACATTTCCACTGGCGAGCGTTTTCTGGACGCGATCTAAGACAGCTCGGCCAGCTGGCCAGGACACCAGACTTGAAGGAAGAGACCGATGACCATCGCTGTTGGCGATACCCTGCCTGATGCCACCTTTGTGCGGATGGGGCCCGATGGACCCGAAGCCATTCAACTGGGCGATATCGTCCGTGGCAAGAAGGTCGTCCTGTTCGGCCTGCCTGGCGCGTTCACCCCGAACTGCGACGCCGCACATGTGCCCAGCTTTATCCGGACCAAGCCGCAGTTCGAGGCAAAAGGCGTCGATGCCATCGTCTGCGTATCGGTCAACGATGCGCATATCATGCGGCTTTGGGGCGTGAACTCGGGTGCGACCGAGGCGGGGATCCTGATGCTTGGCGACGCGGATTCGTCCTTTACCAAGGCTATCGGGATGGAGTTCTCAAACCCCAAGGTTGGCTTTTATGACCGGTCCAAGCGCTATTCGATGCTGGTTGAGGATGGGGTCGTCACCATCCTCAACGAGGAACCTGCAACGGGCCAATGCGAGATTTCGGCAGGGGGCACCCTGCTGGATCAGATGTAGGCTACTGCGTCTGATGAACGGTGCGGGTGGGGAACGGAATTTCGATCCCCGCCGCATCCAGCGCCTCTTTGACCTGCCGCTTCATATCGGCCTGATAGGCAAAATAGTCGGCGCTGTTGCACCAGACGCGGACAAGGAAATCGACCGAGAAATCGCCCAGGTTGTTGACCTGTATAAACGGTTCCGGGTCGGTTTTTGACCGAGGATCGCCCAGGATGGTGTCGCGGATGACCTGTTCGGCCAGCTTCAGATTTGCGCCATAGCTGACGCCGAAGGTCCATTCGGCCCGGCGCGTCGGATAGACCGAATAGTTGGTGATGACATTCCCCCAGACCTGAGCATTGGGGACGATGACCTGAAAGTTGCCGACCGTCGCAAGCTCTGTGAAATTGAGGTTGATCGAACGGACGGTCCCCATCGCTGACCCGATCTCGACAAAATCGCCGACCTTTATGGGGCGAAAGAACACGATCATCACACCAGCCGCCACGTTCGACAGCGTGCCTTGCAAGGCCAGACCAATGGCAAGACCGGCCGCACCAATGACAGCGATGACAGAGGTGGTCTGAACACCAAAGGTATTCAGGACAAACAGCACCGCAAAAGCAATGATCGCGTACCAGGCGACGTTGGCAACAAAGCCGAACAGCGTCGGATCCAGGCGGTCATGCTTTTGCGCCAACCGCTCGATCCGGCGGCGAAAAAAGCCCGCCAGCAGGAAGCCGACAACAAGGATCACCAGCGCTGCCAGCACATCGCCAAGCAGACCGGCGATGAAATCAAGTGTCAAAAGATCGCCAATCGTGCGACCGTTCCAGATCTCAGTGTTCAGAAAGTCTTGCATTCAAAGTCCAGACAGTTGGTCCATTTTTGCGGCCAGCTTGACGTCAAGCGCGCTGAGCCCATCCGCGTCGTGGGTGGTCAGCGTGACATTCACGGTCTTGTAGACATTAGACCATTCCGGATGATGGTTCCACTTTTCGGCCCAGATCGCCGCTTTGGTCATGAAGGCAAAGGCATCGACAAAGTTACCAAACACAAAGATCTTGTGGATTGCGTCGCGTCCATCTGCCATCGCCCAACCCGTCGCCAAGAGCGGGGCCAGTTCCGTTTCGCGCGCCTCGGCGCCCAGTTTCTCGGTCATTCCTGTTCCTCCTGGTGGTGTCGCTTGAATGGGCCGTAACTTGTCAGCACCTCAATCTCTTCGTCGACCGCGGCCCGCTCGGCCACAAGGTAGCGGGCCACCGCATCGCGAAAGCCGCCATCCCCAATCCAGTGCAACGAATGGGTCGGGACCGGCATGTATCCTCGGGCAAGCTTGTGTTCACCCTGCGCCCCAGCCTCGACCCGCGCCAGACCCTGTGCGATGGCAAAGTCGATGGCCTGATAGTAGCACAATTCGAAATGCAGGCAGGCGTGATGTTCGGTGCAGCCCCAATAACGGCCATACAGGGTTTCGCGCCCGATCATGTTCAAGGCACCGGCGACCGCACACCCGTCCCGCATCGCCAGAACCAGCAGGATATCGTCCCGAAGGCTTTCCTGCGCGCGGTTAAAGAAAGCCCGTGTCAGATAGGGCTGGCCCCATTTGCGGGCGCCTGTGTCCTGATAGAACTCCCAAAACGCGTCCCAATGCTCGGGTTGGATCTGGTCACCGGTGAGGGCGACGATCTGCCCGCCAAAGCCCTGTGCGACTTCACGTTCCTTGCGAATGTTCTTGCGCTTGCGCGACGACAGCTGCGCGAGAAAGCCGCCGAAATCGGCATAGTCCTGATTGACCCAGTGAAACTGCTGCCCGGTCCGACGCATTAGACCCATCTGTTCGCCGGCGATCGCCTCTGCCTCGGTGCAGAATGTGACATGGACCGAGGACAGTTGATTGTCCGACGCAATCTGGACTGCCCCCTGGACCAGCGCGGCCATGCCTGCCGCCTCATGCCCTGGCCGCGTCAGGAAACGGCGACCGGTGGCAGGGGTGAAGGGGACAGCCATCTGAAGCTTGGGGTAGTAGCGCCCGCCTGCCTGCTCATAGGCATGGGCCCAGTTGTGATCAAAGATGTATTCGCCCTGGCTGTGCCCCTTTGCATAAAGCGGGGCAACGGCGATGACCTGTCCATCCGAGCGCGCGGTCAGGTAGCGCGGCTGCCAGCCAGTTCCGACACCGACCGACCGCGACTCCTCCAACGCCAAAAGAAAGCGGTAGGTCGTGAACGGATCAAGCGGCCTGCCACCATCAGCGGCCTCGGGACAGGCACAGGCATCCCAATCCTCTGCCGCGATCTCATGAAGACGGGCATGGGCGGTGACTTCGATGACAGGGTTGTCGTTCATGACCGTCTACGTGGGACGCAGCACAGGAGGGTCAAGCGGGATACCCTTCGAAAGTCACATTCACCGCGATCTTGCGGGCCTCGGCCTCGGCCTGAGGGGAGCGGATGGTCCAGCACAGGATGGGCACCCCAGACGCCTTGAGGGAGGCCACCCGCGGCCTGTCCAGGTCGTTGGCCTCATGGCTGATAAAGCTGGCGCCGACCTCGTCAAAATCAGGGATGTCGCGCAGCCGGTCGCAGGTGTCGGCTGACAGCGTTGGCCAATCCGAGGCCTCGTAGGACGAGGTGGTCAGCCCGCGCGGAATGTCGGGCGCAAGCCGGGCCATCGCCTGCATGGAATGCGGGTTGAAGGACATCATGGCCAACGGACCGTTATACCCCTTAAGCGCTTCCGCCGTCGCAGCCTCAAGCAGGCCTATGTTGGGGCCCATGGCACCGTCCTGATCCTTGATCTCGATCAGCAGCGGGACCTGTCCCGCCACGATGTCCAGGACCTCTGCCAGCGTCGGTATCCCTTCGGTGCAATGACGTAGCCGGGTCGTCCCAAGTTCGGCAGCACTGCGCAAGGTGATAGGTCCCTTCGCCTCGGTCAGCCGGTCAAGGGCATAGCCGTGAAAGACCATCGGCACCCCGTCGGCCGACAGTTGCAGGTCAATCTCGATCCCATAGCCCGCAGCCACCGCCGCCCTGATGGCGGCGGGGCTGTTCTCTGGCCGCCCTTGATCCTTGTCGTGATAGGCTCGATGGGCAATCGGACGGGACAGAAAGCTGCCGGGAAGCATCATTTGACCTCGAAGATGCCTTCAATCTCGACCGCAACGTCAAGGGGCAGCGCAGCGACACCGACCGCTGACCGGGCGTGACGGCCAGCGTCGCCCAGCACGCCGACAAGGAAATCCGACGCGCCGTTCGCAACCTTGGGCTGGTCGGTAAAGTTGGGGGCTGAGTTCACGAAAGCCGTCAGTTTGACAATCCGAACCAGCCGATCGAGATCGCCGCCACAGGCTGCCTTTACCTGCGTCAGAAGCGAGATCGCGCAAAGACGGGCGGCAGCGGCCCCCTCTTCGATGCTGACACCGTCCCCGAGACGGCCAGTGACAAGACCATCGGGGCCCTGGCTGATCTGGCCCGAGACATAGAGGGTGTTGCCGCACTGGACAGCCGGCACATAGTTGGCCTGCGGTGGCGATGCTTCGGTCAGGGTTACACCCAGTTCAGCCAGTTTCGCCTCGATGGTTCCGGTCATAGCAATGCTCCCGTGAGATTGAAATTGGGCGGACGCTACCCTTCCTGCTGCACCTGCGCAATCAGCCCTCGCGAAACGCCTTAGCAAAATAATCCGCAAGTGGCTTGATGAGGTAGTCCATTGGGCTGCGCTCCTGCGTTGCTAGAAAGCCTTCGACAGGCATGCCCAGAATCAGGACCATCGCTTCGGGCAATCGATCCTTTTCGCCTTCGTTCAGGACGATCTGGGCACGATAGTAGGACAGGCTCGTGTTCTGATCGGTGAATGAATCGGCGGACACCTGAGTTACGATTCCCAGCAACTCAGGCGTGCGACGTTGATCAAACGCAGAAAAGCGGACAATGCCCCCCTGGCCAACAAAAACCTGGTCGATATCGTTGGGCTGCACCTGCACTGTTATGATCAAGGGGCGGTCCTGCGGAATGATGAACATGACCGGGTCAGCCGACCTGATCACCGATCGGGCGGCAAAGACCTGCAGACCATAAACCACCCCGTCCACTGTGGCCCGAATCTCAAGCCGATCAAGTTGTGCCTGCAGACTGCGACGCCTTTCAGACTGCTCGATCTCGTTGAACTGAAGGTCGCGCAGGCGGCTGATCGCCTCTTCCCGACGCGTGGTGACGAGACCGAGGATCTCGATATCCAGCTCAGTTATCCTGCCCTCGGCCTCTGCCGCCGCGGCGGCCAGTTCGCCGGCCTGCCCGGCAAGGTTGGCAGCCTCACGACGCAGGGCAAGAACACGCGCCGCTTGGGCAAGGCCACGATCCAACAGCGACTGTTGGCTTTCGAGTTCTTCGGAAAGAAGACCCAGCTGCATCTCCAGGGCCACTTGCTGGGCCCGGATTCCATCGATCTGATTGCCGATCTGGTCGCGGCGGCGTTCCAGCTGTTCTCTTTGCTGACCCTCTGTCTCGATCCGAGCCTCGAAAAGGCGCATCTGACCGTCCATCAACTCTTTGGCAACAGGGTTCGTGCTTTCGGTCAATCGGGCCGGAAAGATGATCTGAGGACTTGAATCCCGTTCAGCCTCGAACCGGGCGCGGCGGGCCAGAACTTCGAACAGCTGACCTTCGACAACGGCAAGGTCGCCGGACAGGGTTTCCGAATCCAGGCGGATCAAGACGTCGCCTGCGGCAACGGTGTCGCCTTCCTTCACAAGGATCTCGGCAACCACACCCCCGTCCGGATGTTGGATGACCTGTCGGTTCTGCTCAACCTCGATACGGCCTTGGGTGATGACTGCCCCGGTAATGCGGCTCAGAACGGACCATGATCCGAGGCCTCCCACCAGTACCAGAAGAACAAGCATACCCAGAATGAGGGGGGTGCGAACCGACCAGCGGGTCTTGGACGACGCGGTCATGACACGCCTCCCGACCCTTTGGAGTTCTGTATCTCTTCGTGGTTCTTGACCAATTCGCGCAGAACCTCGTCCTTTGGACCAAAGCTGCGCCGTGTGCCGCTGTCCAGAACCAACAACAGATCGCAATGCTGAATCGCCGCCGGGCGATGGGCCATGATCAGAACGCAGCGCCCTGCGGCCTTGTAGTCGCGAACGGCGTCGTTCAGCGCCATGCTACCGTCGTTATCCAGGTTCGAGTTCGGCTCGTCCAGGACGAGCATGACAGGCTCGCCGTACATGGCGCGGGCCAGGCCGATGCGCTGGATCTGCCCACCCGAAAGCCGGTCCCCATTGCCCCTGAGGTGGGTGTCATAGCCGCTGGGCAGCTTGAGGATCATGTCATGTGCGCCAGCGCGCTTGGCGGCAAGGACGACTGCATCGTCATCCGGTTCGGCGGACAGTCGGGCGATGTTGTCCTTGATCGTCCCATCAAACAGGGCGACGCGCTGAGGCAGATAACCGATGTAGCGTCCCAACATCTCGGGTTCGTATTGGTCAAGCGGCGCACCATCCAACCGGATGCGCCCAGCCATAGGGCTGATGAAGCCGGTCAAGGCCTTGGCCAGCGTCGACTTGCCGGCCCCGGATGGGCCAATCACGCCCACCGCCTGACCTGGTCCGATAGAAAAGCTTATTGCCCGCAGCGTCGGGACCTGTTCGCCGGCCAAAAGCACCGTGGCGTGATCCACCTCCAACTTTGCCTTGGGCGGTGGGAGCGAGGTACGCCGCTCTTGCACAGGGACGTTGCCCAGAAGCCTTGACAGGTTTCGCCAGCCTTCGCGGGCCCGTTGAAACAAGGCCGCTTGACCGACAATCATCTCTATTGGAGCAAGGGCACGACCAAGCAGGATAGACCCCGCAATCATTGCGCCTGGCGACAATTCGTTGCGAAGGACAAGAAGCGCGCCCAGACCCAGCATTGCGGACTGAAGCAGCAACCGGATCGCCCGGGTGACACTGGTAAAAGACCCCGAGACATCACTGGCGCTCATGCTGGCCCCAAGCGCCGCATCCCTAGCTCCTCGCCACCGAGTAAAGGCAGCTTCGCGCATCCCAAGCGAAAGCACCAGCTCGGCCTCTTGCCGTATCTGGGCCCCCATCATCTCGGCACTTTGGGTTGCCGCGTTCGCCTCGGCCAATGGCCGACGGGACATTGTCTGGTTGGCGACCGCCAGGAAAAAAAGAACAAAAGCCCCTGCAAGGGCAAGGTAGCCCATCATCGGATGGAAAATGAAAATGCCTGCAAAAAAGAGCGGGGCGAAAGGCAGATCGAAAACGGCCATGAGGGCGGGCGATACGACAAGCCTTTGCACAGACTCCAGATCACGCGGTCCAGACGCGGCCTCTGCCTGCAAGCCCGCGATCGTGGCCCCCCGAAGCGACGCAGCAAACACGCGGTTATCCAACCGAGATTGCAGTCGCGCACCAACACGGCCCATCACCCGGCCCCGAACGATATCTAGAATCGCCATCATCGCGAAAAGAAACGCGACGAGGACGGACAGCGCCAGCAAGGTTTCAAAGGACCTAGACCCCAACACCCTGTCATAGACGTTCAGCATGTAAAGCGGCCCGGCAAGCATCAACACATTCACGAAGAAGCTGAACAGCCCCACCGCCCAGTAGAGCATTCGGCTTTCCCGCCGCGCAGCACGCAACTCAGCTTTGCCACTGTCCATGGCCTGCACAGTGTTAGAAATGGTCATTCGACTCATCCGGTAGGAATCCTGCCAGTGCCTTCACAGTCATGAGCATTTTTCCGCCTTTTCGGTCATCGGCGGTTGCGCCTATGTTTCAATAGGCAGAAACAATTAACGGACTTGGAATGCCCTTGCGTCAAGTTGGCGTGTATATACCTAAACTTTTTCTAATCGAGGCTTATGTTCACAAAGCTTCTTGAATGACAGGCAGGACTTGACCTTTGCCCAAGAAATCCACCCTTCGCCTGACCATGTTTGGCCTTCTGTTGTTGAGCGTCAGCGCATGCACGGCAACACCTGATGAAAACGGGGTCTTTGACCCTTACGAGGCGGTGAACCGTCAAGTGCACGGTTTCAACAAGTTCGCGGATACGGCCGTTGCCCGTCCGGTTGGCGGTCTGCTGGCACGGCTGCCGCCGGACGCGACCCAGCCAGTGATAAATTTTGCCGACAATGTCGGTCTGCCCGGCGCGGCGCTGAATGGCCTTCTGCAACTCGATATCGAAGGCGCGGTGACCAACACGATGCGTTTCATCATCAATTCGACCGTCGGCATTGGTGGGCTGCTTGATCCGGCTGGCCATATCGGGATCACGGAACAGACCACCGACTTTGGCGAAACGCTCGCTGTCTGGGGCGTGCCAGAGGGGGCATATATCGAACTTCCGCTTTACGGCCCGTCGAACGAACGGGATGCTTTGGGCCGGATCGTAGACTTTGTGATAGATCCGCTTGACCGGGTCGCCCTGCAAGCCCAGATTGATTATGGCATCTACGCTCGCGTGACAGGTGAAATCATAAGTCGTGGCCGTTTGGGCGATACCGTCGACTCTGTGCTATATGACAGCGCCGACAGCTACATTCAGACCCGCCTGATCTACGCCCAGAACCGCCGCTTCGAGCTTGGCCAAAGTGGCGCAGATGCGGGCGATTCCGACTTTGTTGACCCGTTTGAGGATTTCTGATGATCACCCTTCCAAACAGACGCTCTGTCCTGGGCCAAGGCCTCGCATTTGGTGGGGCAGCCCTGATCGGTACACCTGTTTGGGCCGTGAGTGAGGCAGATGCCCTTCGGCACGTTCAGGGACTGGTCGCCGAAGTGAATGCTGTCATTGCCTCGGGCCAGTCAGAAGCGCAGATGCTTTTGCAATTTGAGGGTATCTTTGACCGTTATGCCGATGTGCCCACGATTGCCGGCTACGTCCTTGGCGTCGAGCGGCGCAGCGCCAGCTCCGCCCAGCTGACCGCCTTTACTCGGGCATACAAGACCTACATCGCGCGCAAATACGGCCGTCGTTTCCGGGAGTTCATCGGAGGCGAAGTGCAGGTCACTGGGACCCGGACCCTGCCCCGTGGGGTAGAGGTGACGGCAATCGCTGTCCTGCGCGGACGCGCTCCGTTCCAGGTCGATTTTCATGTCGAAGACAGCCGAGGCCGCCCCCTGTTCTTCAACATCATTATCGAGGGGATCAATATGCTCTTGTCCGAGCGGGCCGAAATCCTTGCCCTCCTTGATTCAAAGGGCGGCGATCTGAACCGCCTGATCGCAGAGCTTCCTCAAACCTGATGGACAGGGCGCTGGCGATACTGTTGATGCTCGCCCTGCCCAGCCTTGCATGTGCAGGTCCCTACGACGGGGTCTACCGCCAGGTCGCCAATGCCGACTGCAATATCATCGGCGTTGATGGAGCATCCCTCAAGATTTCCAACGGGGTGTTCTTCGGTGTCGGGATGCAATGCGAGATGACGCGCCCCGTGGACGTGATCGAGATGGACGCAACGCTCTACACCATGCAGTGCACCAACGATGATGTCATCTGGAGCGAAAGGGCGCTTTTGATGCATTCAGCCGAGGATGACGGTCTCATCATGGTCTGGAACGGCTATGCATTCCGCTATGATCGCTGCCCTGAGGCTGCGCTTGCCGACTAAAGGGTGCAGCACATCGCCAAGTCGTTCAGCTTGCATGATCCCGCTCTTTCAACTTCATGAAAGTGCCAACAGGTACGCTGCGCCTGACCTGCCCCCCGCGCCCACAAGGAATTTAATGTCATTATCGAGATGGTTGCGTAATTTACAATTCGCTAACGCCCAACAACATGCTGCCAACAGCCCGGCAATGCGTTCTATGTGCCCCCTAC
>CALFSV010000104.1 GCA_937916485.1 uncultured Paracoccaceae bacterium
CGCACAGCCAACCTAACCCGGCACCCCGTCTGAATAGCGCCTTAACCGAGCCACAGCCGCCTCAGCAGGCAAGCAGCCGCCTAACCGCATGCCAAACCAAACATGTTTGCCCGCCTGACCGGCGCCTATTACCACAACATGAGACATGATCAGAAACACCTCTTTTTAGTAGTGAATTATGTTTTGAACTCGCATGAATGAGGCTTGAGACACGCATTTGTTCCATTGACAGATATTCAGAAAGAGCGCTTTGCGCCGATCAGTTCACGCCCTGCGTTGATGATGCTGCAGATAGCTTTCTTGGATGGCGATCTGATCCACAACAAATTTGGCATCGTGCCACACGCCCCAGATAAAGGATGAGCCTCTGCGCGATTGCCACGGCAAACCTACGAAATAAAGTCCCGGTACCTTTGAGACGCCGCGTTGATGAGTCGGTCTGCCGACCTCGTCTAGCGCGTCGGCGGCGTGCAACCAGCTGTAATCAAACTTGAACCCGGTCGCCCAGATGATCGTAGTGATGCCCCGTTCGGCAAGGTTCAGTGATCTGATCGGATTTGCGACACAGGCGGGGTCATCGGGGAGATCCCAGGCTTCTGGCTCGGGCGGCAGGTCAATCCCGGTGCGTTCGATGTAATCGTCAGCTGCTTTCATCAAGGACCGATAGTTGTCATCACCCGCGTTGATGTTCGTCTTAAGATCATCGGCGATATGCAGCGTGCCGTCTTCAAATCCGCTGGTCATCCCCAAAAGTGTAATACCCCGCTCTGCCAGTCGCCGGAAATCAACGGTTTTGCCCCCATGTGCGCCGCTGACGGCGATGGTCACATGTTCAGTGCCAGGAGCAGGCGTGTCCATGTTCCAGATACCCAGAACACCGAGCCACCAGCAATTGTCACGTCCGCGATAGCGCCGGAACGGTCGATCGTGCGGACCGATAGAAAAATATACGTCTCGCCCAGCATCGTTCAATTCGGCTACAATTTGTGAGCCCGATGACCCCCCCCCGATGACCAGCACAGCCCCCTCGGCCAAGGTCTGCGCGTTCCGATAAGCGGTAGAATGCATTTGTGTGACCTCTGCCGCATCCGGCACGATAGGAGGTATGGAGGGCTTCTGAAACGGACCGGTGGCGCTAACCACATTGAGAGCATCAAATTCGCCATCCGACGTTTGCACGTGGAAACCAGCGCGACCCGCGTGCGGCGTTACCGCCTCGACGGTGATGCCGGTCCGCACAGGTGCGTCAATCATGCGGGCATAGTCTTCGAAATAGGTGGCAACGCTTTCCTTGTCGGCAAAGGCGTCGTCATCACACGAAAAGGCCATGCCCGGAAAACGGTCATGCCACGCCGGGCCGTTGGCGACCAAGGAGTCCCACCGCTCGGATCGCCAGCGTTCTGCAATGCGACCACGCTCAAGGACGACATGCTCAACACCTTGTTTTCGCAGGTGTTCACTGGTGGCAACGCCGCCTTGGCCCGCGCCGATAACAAGAGTGTTGATCTTTTCCATAGCAACGCCTTTTCTGTTTCAACCTGACGACTAACGCAGGGCGTGCGGCGATACCAACCAATCATTTACGAAGCAGTGGTTTTGATTTGCCTAAGACAACTAAGTTTTTGACTAAGCAACGGTAAGTTATCGGTACACTTTCTTTTGTGCGAATGTGGCGGCACGCTGCATTCAAAGACGACTGTTGACTCGCCCGAGGAGAGACGCCCATGCCCAAAGATCATATCGATCCGATCACCGCTTTGCGTGACAACACCGCGGTTCCGTTTGAACGCGCCCGGGCTATGCCCACCGAGGTTTATACTTCACCCGATTTCGTCGAGGCAGAGCTGGAGCATATCTTTAGCAAAGACTGGTACTGCGTGGGGCGTGCGGACGCGCTTTCGGCGGCTGGTGACTATGTGTCTGCTGAACTGGCTGGCCAGCCGATCGTCGTGCTGCGCGACCGCGAAGGGACCTTGCGCGCCATGAGCAATGTCTGCCTGCACCGGATGTCGACCCTGCTGCACGGACGCGGTAACGCCAAGACCATCGTATGCCCTTATCACGCTTGGACGTACAATCTGGATGGCAAGCTGCGCGGCGCGCCAGCGATGACGCAGAACGAAGGGTTTTGCAAAGACCATTACAAGTTGCCACAGGTGCGGTGCGAAGAATGGCTCGGCTGGGTTTTTGTTGGCCTTGATACCGACGCGGCACCGGTTGCCGATCAACTGTCGGAGGTCGCTGAGATGATCTCGGGTTATGATATGGCCAATTATTCCGAGTCGTTTTACGAGGAACACGTCTGGGACACCAACTGGAAAGTGTTGGCTGAGAATTTTATGGAAAGCTACCACCTGCCTGTCTGCCATGCAGGCACGATTGGCGGGTTGTCCAAGCTGGAAGACATGATCTGCCCACCCGGGCGTACGGCCTTTAACTACCACACGATCCTCAAGGATGAATCCCTGCGTATCGCCATGGCGCACCCAACAAAGAATGACCGATTGAAGGGCGAGGAGCGGCGAACAACCTATCTGCTAGCGCTCTATCCAAGCTTGATGATCACGCTCACGCCGGGCTATTTTTGGTACATATCGTTGCACCCCAAGGGCCCCGGACAGGTGCACATCAGGTTTGGTGGTGGCATGTCCAATGATTTCGCCGATGATCCTGACACGGACGAAAATTTCGCCCAACTCAAGACCCTGCTCGACGACGTAAATATCGAGGATCGTGGCTGCACGGAAAAGGTCTTTCGTGGCCTGTGTTCAGATGCGGCAACCCCCGGCCACCTGAGCCATCTGGAGCGTCCGAACTATGATTTCGCGCAATACCTGATGGCAAAAATCGACGCGGGACAAGGAACCTGACATGGCACACACACGCATTCGCCCCTTTAACACCCGCGAGACCTATCCAGAGCAGGCATTGGACAATGATCTGTGTCAGGCAGTCGTCACGCACGGGGGCAAGACAGTCTGGATGCGGGGCCAATGCCCGCAAAACCTCGACGATGCCGTCAATCTCGACAGCCACGATCCCGTCGAGCAGACCCATAAGGTCATGCAGAACATCCGCCAGTTGATCAAAGAAGCGGGTGGACAGATGGAGCATCTGGTCAAGGTGGTCGTCTATATTACGGACGTGCGTCACCGCGAGGCAGTCTATCGCACGATGGGCGAATATATTCAGGGCGTGCATCCGGTCTCCACCGGTTTGGTGGTGCAGGCGCTCGCCCGGCCCGAATGGCTGGTGGAGATTGATGCCACCGCTGTGATCCCGGATTAAGCCGATGACATTTTCCCTTGTCGCGCGCTGCGCAGAAACCGGCATTTTCGGTATGGCAATCTCCTCGTCATCTCCGGCAGTAGCCGCGCGCTGTGCCTATGCCCGTGCAGGCGTGGGTGCTGTGGCCAGCCAGAATATCACCGACCCCACCTTGGGGCCGAAAACACTGGATGCAATGGAGCAGGGCTTGTCTGCGCTGGAGGCCGTAAGTGCCGTAGTGGCCGAGGCCGCGCATGTGCAATACCGTCAGATCATGGCGATTGACGCGGCGGGGCGCACGTCCATCCATTCAGGCGCAAACGTGCTCGGCAACTGGAACGAAGCACAGGGTCGCGATGTCGCCTCGAGCGGGAACCTGCTGGACAACGACCGCGTCCCCGCTGCCATCGTCGCAGGGTTTGAGACGGCGACGGGCCATCTGGGTGATCGATTGATTGCGGCGATGAGCGCAGGCCTTGCCGCTGGCGGCGAAGCCGGACCGGTCCATTCAGCGGGCCTTTTGCTGGTGGATAAGGTGTCATGGCCGGTGGCCGAACTTCGTTGTGACTGGACCGAAGGCTGCCCCATCGAGGCGATTGCTACGGCTTGGACGGTCTACAAACCACAACTCGATGACTACGTGCGCCGCGCGCTCGACCCATCACAAGCGCCGTCCTACGGCGTGCCGGGCGACCAGTAACATAATAAAAGTAACACAAAACAAATAAGGGAGGCAGCGATGGGCTATTTACAAGACAAACTTCAGGACGCCGCGGCTCTGCCTGCAGACCGCCCAATGGGTATGCCAGGGGCGTTTTACACCTCGCAGGAACAGTTCGAACATGAAGCGCGCACCGTATTGCGGAGCGGCTGGCACTGCCTTGGCCGCGAAGACGAGATTCCTGAAATGGGCGATTTTTTCACCGCACAACTCCTCAATGAGCCGCTGTTGGTGGTGCGCGGAGAGGAAGGCATCGTGCGGGTTATGGCAAATGTCTGCCGTCACCGCGGCATGCCGCTTGCAGCCGGCCGAGGGAACACCAAGCGTTTTGTGTGCAGCTATCACGCGTGGACTTATGGCCATGACGGGGCACTATTGCGTGCTCCGCGCATGCAGAACGCAGGCTTTGATGCCAAAGGCTGCAAGCTGCCTGAACACAAGGTTCAGCTTTGGAACGGGTTTATTTATGTGACCCTCGACCCCGATGAGCTGGACTTTGAACATCCCGAGCTGGATGCCTTGCTATCGCCCTATGAGACGGGATCTTTCCGGTTGGTACATATGGCCGAGGAAGAATGGCACACCAATTGGAAATGCCTCGTTGAGAATTTCATGGAAGGCTATCATCTCAGTGTTGTGCATCCACGGACATTGCACGGCTACACGCCCACGGGTCTGTCACGTAAATTGGTGAGTGGGGACGGCTATACATCCTATGCTGCCAATTACCCCGACAGCAGTGAACCGCGCGGAGACGGCGCGCCCGGGCTAAGCGAGGCTGAACGCAAACGATCCACACTTTTTGCCAAGTTCCCCACGCAAGTTACCAGTCAGGCGGCCAGCCTGCTGGTCTCCCTGTCGATCTTTCCGATCCATGCCGGTTTGATCCGCGTGAAATGGACCATGTCAGTGTATCAGGACGATCTGGACGGGGACACTGTCCAGCAAAGGATTGCTCTATGGGAAGAAGTGAACCGCGAAGACCGTGAGAAGCTCGAGCGGATGCAAGTGGCATTGGCGTCCGCGCATGCGGTCGAGGGGCCTTTGGCGGAGGATGATTACGAAGGAACGGTGCGCGATTTCCAGACGTGGCTTGCCGCACGGGATGCGAGGTTACCCGACGCATAAGGTGTTCACTGGTCCTTGATCGGAAAATCTGTTTTAGTTTGAGTCGGTACATAGTAAAGGAACAGAGTTTGCCCCGTTTCACCTTTAGGCAGTTGGAATATCTGGTTGCTGTTGGTGATACGGGCAGCATCGCCCGCGCGGCGGAAAACCTGAATGTGTCCTCACCCTCCATCTCATCCGCAATCTCGCAACTGGAGGAAGAACTCGGCATTTCGCTGTTTGTGAGGCAGCACGCGCAAGGCCTGTCGACCACAAAAGGCGGGCGCAGGGTGATTGATCAAGCAAAGCACGTCTTGAAGGAGGCCGCGACAATAGCCGACATTGCCTCTGACGTATCCAGTATGGCGCGTGGCCCACTCGCTGTGGGATGCCTCGTTACTTTTGCGCAACTTGTCCTGCCACGCATGCGGGCTGGTTATGAGGCGGCCTTTCCAGATGTCCGCATCGAGCAGAGCGAGCTGAACCAAGCTGAAATCTTCAGCGCGCTGCGGCGCTCTGACATTGATATCGCACTGACCTACGACATGGATATTCCCACAGACCTGCACTTTACCGGTCTTGTGCGCCTGCGCCCTTTTGCGTTGCTCAGTGCTGCGCATGACTATTCAAGTAAAACAGAAATCGCCATCGAAGACCTCGCCGATCTGCCAATGGTGCTGCTGGATTTGCCGATCAGTACAGATTATTTCCTATCCCTGTTCGAAGCCGCCAAACAACTTCCCCGCATCGCCGAGCGCACGCGCGACATGGCGGTGATGCGCTCGCTGGTCGGAAATGGCTTTGGCTATTCCATTGCCAATGTGCGACCGCAAAGCAATATTTCTCCGGATGGGTTACCGCTGGCTTGCGTGCCCATTGCAGGCACCGTGCGACCTCTGCGGATGGGGTTGCTGACCTCCCAAGGGGCGGAAAAATCCCGAACCGTGCGGACTTTCATGGAGTTTGCCAAGGATCAGGTCTCCTCTGGTGCGCTTGAGCCCATTGGCGGGGAGCCTTTGAAATGACGCTGTCACTGGAAATTCTGGATCGGCTGATTGCCTTTAACACTGTCAGCAACCGGTCCAACCTCGACCTGGTTTCCTATGTTGAAGATTTTCTGCGTGCGCGACAATTTCGGGTACATCGAATCCCCGACCTGACCCAGGAGAAAGCAGGCCTTTACGCAGAGATTGGCCCGCAAGCGGACGGCGGCATTTTACTCTCTGCACATTCCGATGTTGTTCCAGTGGAAGGACAGGCGTGGAGTCGGGCACCCTTTCAACTGACGCGCGATGGGGATCGGCTTTTCGGGCGCGGCACAACGGATATGAAAGGCTTTCTGGCCGAGATGCTTGGCGTTGCCGATCTCGCCAGCGGCAAAACCTTGAAGGCACCGTTGAAGTTGCTGATTTCCTATGACGAAGAGATCGGCTGCGTTGGCATCGGCCGCATGAAAGACCGTCTGAAACCTCTGTTGGGGCGTCCCGAAATGGCCATCGTGGGAGAACCGACTGAAATGCAGGTCGCCGTAGGCCACAAGGGTAAGCGGGCGTACAAGGCAAAGATCACAGGTCAGGCGGGCCACTCTGCTTTGGCACCACGGTTTGTCAGTGCCCTGCACATTGCGGTGGATTATGTAGCGGCACTGCGCGCCTTGCAGGACGGGCTGGAACAGTATGGCAGCCGGGATGACAGCTATGATGTTCCCTACAGCACGATCCATGTGGGCCGGATGCGCAGTGGCTCTGCGCTGAATATCGTGCCGGACAGCGCCGAGATGCTGTTCGAATTCCGACACCTCGCCGAGGACGAGCCGGACTGTCTGGCGCACAGGATCACCGAAGCAGCCAATGCTGTGACAGCGCATTATGCGCAGGTCGCAAACATAGAATTACATTCCTTGGCCGCCTATCCGGGTTTGGCAATTCCGCTCACGAACGCGGCGGTGACATTGGCGCGAAAATGGTCTGGTGGGCAGACCTGCAAGGTTGCCTTCGGCACCGAGGCTGGATTTCTTTCGGACCTTGGGATTCCAACGGTCGTTTGCGGGCCAGGCTCAATGGCAGATCAGGGGCATAAACCTGATGAGTACATCTCTCAGAAGCAACTTATCAAATGCTCGCAAATGCTTGTAAAAGCTGTGGGTAAGTTGCTATAAACGTGGGACCAAAAAATGGGT
>CALFSV010000105.1 GCA_937916485.1 uncultured Paracoccaceae bacterium
AGATCGGGTATCTGATGCCGGTGCGTGGACCAACCGATGGCATTCGCGGATTTATCGAAGAATTTGATGCGGCAATGGATGTCGGCGGGTTCTGGATGCCGGTCCTGCATCCGTTTCTGACAGGTCGGCTGGCGCGGTGGGCCGTCATAGAACGATGGTTGGAAAAGGTTCTGGACAAGAACGAGGTATGGTTCGCACCGCTCGAAGACATCGCCCGTCACGCCGCATCGCACCGTGACCTTTTGCGCATTGATACAGTCGCCGGAGCAGACACATGATCCCATTCGACGCCGCATATTTGCCTGTCTCTGCTTTTGAAGTGCCCCGTTTCGCGGGCATTGCAACAGCCATGCGCCTGCCTTTGCGCACATTGGAATCCCCTCAAGGGGCCGAGATCGGCTTTCTTGGTGTGCCTTTCGACAGTGCCACGACAAACAGGCCCGGCGCGCGCCATGCGCCGCGCGCGCTGCGCGATGCATCGACCATGATCCGCATGGTCAATCAGGCAACTCGGATCGCACCGTTTCACACTGCCCGTACAGCGGATTTCGGGGATGCGATGGTGAATCTGACGGATGTTGCGCATACGCTGGAACTGGTGGAATCCCAGTTTGCCAAGCTGAAGGCGGCCCAAGTCACGCCCTTGATGATGGGCGGTGATCACCTGATGAGCCTGCCGGTGCTGCGTGCAATGGCCAAGGACGGTCCATTGGGATTTGTCCATTTTGACGCGCACACCGATCTTTTTGACGGCTATTTTGGTGGCGTGAAATACACGCACGGCACCCCGTTTCGCCGCGCAGTGGAAGAAGGGCTGCTTGACCCTGCCCGGATGATCCAGATTGGTATTCGCGGGTCGACATATGATGGCGAAGATAGGTCTTTCGCGGCTGCTAACGGCATCCGCATCGTGACGATAGAAGAGCTTCGTTCACGGGGGGTGGACGATGTGATGGCCGAAGCGCGTGGCATTCTTGGTGATCGTTCGGCTTATTTGTCGTTTGACATCGACGGGATTGACCCTGCTCTTGCTCCGGGTACCGGCACGCCGGAAATTGGCGGCTTCACAACATTCGAAGCGCAGCAGATGGTGCGCGCGCTAGACGGTGTCGATATCGTGGCTGGCGATCTTGTCGAAGTGTCGCCGCCGTTTGATCCGTCTGGCATGACAGCATGGATCGGTGCGTCCATTCTATTTGAAATCCTTTGCGTGACATCAACCGCTGTCGCACGTCGCGCGGGGCGCGATGCCGTCATCTGCGAAGCCATTCCCGAATACAGAGGTTAACATGGCACATGGTTACGAGACCGGACGATTGAACCTTCCCTTTGTCGGGATATCGACGTTTGGCAAATCGCCTTATCAACCCGACTGGAACGCTATCAACGCAGATGTCGCCATCCTTGGCGCGCCTTACGATGCGGGGACCCAATGGCGGGCGGGTGCCCGGTTTGGCCCAAAAGCCATACGTGACGCGTCCATGCTGTTTTCATTCGGACATGGTGGCGCTTACGACCATGAAGACGATGTGACCTACCTCGAAGGCGTGCGGATCCTCGATCTGGGTGATGCGGATATCATCCATACAGACACTGCCGGAAGCCATGCGAATATTGAGGCGGGGGTCCGCGCGATCTTGAAGGCCGGGGCGCTTCCTGTCGTGCTGGGTGGTGACCATTCGGTCAATATACCTTGCATCAATGCCTTTAGTGACGCGGGACCGATACATCTGGTTCAGATTGATGCCCATCTGGATTTTGTGGATGAACGGCATGGCGTCCGGTTCGGGCATGGAAATCCGATGCGGCGTGCTGCGGAAAAACCTTATGTCACGGGTCTGTCACAACTTGGCATCCGGAATGTGTCATCTACCGCAAAAGAAGGTTACGCCGCCGCCCGCGAGATGGGCGCGGATATCCTGTCCGTCCGGCAAATCCGGGCACTGGGGATTGATGCAACGCTTGCGCGCATTCCAGTTGGGGCGCGTTACTATGTCACGATCGACATCGACGGCTTCGATCCGTCGATTGCACCCGGGACCGGCACACCTTCGCATGGTGGTTTTGATTATTACGAGGTTCTTGAACTTTTGGCAGGGCTTGCCAAACGTGGCGAGGTGGTCGGCATTGATCTGGTAGAAGTCGCCCCCGATTACGACCAGACCGGCGGAACAGCAATTCTTGCCGCCCAGATTTTGCTGAATTTTTTAGGAAGGATTATGCATCAGAAAAATAGATAGTTTGCAGCATATTTACGCAAAGTAAAATTGATCCGCCTGTGACTGGCTGTGTGATCCTTCAGACAGGTCACATGACGGGACTGTTCCAAAAGTGGGGGTTTTGCCCTAGTCGCGTCCGAGAGAAGATTGGATAGGGGTTTGTATGGTGTGGTCAGTTTGTCTGCTTGGGGAAGGTGTTGACGGAGTGACACAACGTATTGATCTGCTGGCACTGGGGGCAGTTCCTTCACCTAACGATATCGATGAGATTGGGGTCACCCAAACCACAGGCAGGCGGCTACTCTCGGAATTGCAACAAGCTGTCGTTACGCTTCAGGAAGCCGCTCTTCGTGCCGCCGCGAAAGAGCGAACGGCGACCACATCGGACCTCACGCTCAAAGATTACCGCCTTCGGAAGGTCCAAACGCTGTTCGGCACTGTCTCATTGCGGGTCCCGCGCTTGGTCAATCAGGGCAGGATTGAGAGTGTTTTGCCAACAAGCTGTGGGGCTCGATCAACCCGCGCGTTTGATAATTTGCGCAACAAGTTGTCAGCTTGGATGAGCTTTCGCTCGGCCATGGCTTTGCTTGGCGAAATGTATCCGTTCGAGGATGGGAAATCCGCACAAACGGCCATGCGACAGATTGCGATTGCGGCTGAGCGTCAGGATAATGCGCCACTGTGTGACGTGTCGTTAGGGTCAGGACTCATAGCCAGTAAATGACGAGAGCGGCGAGCGCGATTGCCGAGAGGAAGACCTTCGGACAGCGGTCGTATCGTGTTGCGACACGCCGCCAGTCTTTCAGCCTGCCGAACATGATCTCGATCCGGTTACGTCGTTTGTTTCGGCGCTTGTCGTACTTTACTGGCTTCTTGCGTTGCTTTTGGCCAGGAATGCATGCGCGTATCCCCTTGTCTTTCAACGCTTCTCTGAACCAATCCGCGTCATAACCGCGATCCCCGAGGAGCCAGTCAACGTCGGGCAGGCTGCTGAGCAGTGCCCGTGCACCGATGTAGTCGCTGACCTGACCGGCGGTGACGAACAAGTTGAGAGGGCGTCCTCGGCTATCACAGATCGCATGCAGCTTGGTGTTCATGCCGCCCTTTGTGCGACCGATCAGACTACCACGCCCCCCTTTTTAACGCCCATACTGGTCGCTGTTCGGTGGGCCTTGAGATAGGTCGCATCGATCATCACGGTCTGCTCTTCGCCGTGATCGGCCGCCAATCCCATCATCATCTGCGCGAAGATGCCTTTATCGCTCCACCGCTTCCAACGGTTGTAGAGCGTTTTGTGCGGGCCGTAGGCAGCGGGCGCATCGCGCCAACGCAACCCATTGCGATTAATGAAGATAATGCCGCTCAACACACGACGATGATCAACGCGTGGCTTGCCGTGGGACTTGGGAAAGAAGGGCTCAAGGCGCGCCATCTGCGCGTCGCTCAACCAGAAAAGATCAGACATATTCACCGCTCGTTTTTGAGCCGTGAATCACGCCGCGAGATGGAAATCAATGGGTCCTGACCCTAGGTGTCACATCCCGGAGGGTAGTATGGCTGTTTCTTGAACAGCTCAGGCCTGATTTTGTACCAGTCCTTCATCGCCTGCAAGGGCGTCTTACTGCCCAGGGCTGATTGCGGGAGTTGCTGGTTGTAGAGCCAGACATAGCGGTGCAGCGTGGCCTCCAGCTCCTCGC
>CALFSV010000106.1 GCA_937916485.1 uncultured Paracoccaceae bacterium
TTGGAACGACATTTAAACGTATGGGAGGCCACAGCGTAGGATTACGCGCGTTGGGACGAGCTGCTGCTGCCAAGACTGTGGTTCAACCTGTTCATACATTCATTATTCACTAGAAAGCCTGGGGGGGCCAGTGAAACAAGTTTATATTCTTTCCAATCAAGTCTTCATTCGTGAGGGCATCCAAAGCTTTGTTTCAACCTTGCCCGACTTTGAGGTGGCAGGGTCGTCCGAACTTTTGGAAGACGGCCTCGAAGACCTTGGCCGTGCCAAGATCGATGTCATTGTGCTTGACCTGGTCGGCGTGGCCAGCCCAACGGCAACGATACGCAATATCCGCCGCAGCATGACCAATGCGCGCATCATCACTTTCTGCCCGGTCCATTCGTCAAACTTTGCAGTTGATGCTCTGGATGCTGGCGCTGCCGGGATCATGACCCATTCGTGCCTGCCCGCGGAAATGAAGATCGCCATGGGTCGGGTCATGCAGGGCGACAATTATATCCAGCCCGATATCGGCATGGAAATCTTCCGCGAATTGCGAGCCAAGGACACCCGGCGTTCCGAGGTGGACCGTCTGCGTCTAACAGTGCGCGAGGAACAGGTGATCAACCACCTGATGCAGGGCAAGACCAATCGCCAGATTGGAGAATGCCTGTCGATCAGTGAAAAGACCGTCAAACATCATATCGGTGTTCTCAAAGGCAAATTTTGCGCTGCAAATCGGCTGGAAATCGTCGTGCACGCACAACGGTTGGCGCTGTGAACGAGGATAAGGGTTAGCCATTGGCTTTAGCCAGGGCGTTCGTTGATCTATGATCTTTGATCGCCCTGGGGCCATCTCTTTTCCGGACACTCGCCTTAAGGGCGTGGGAATTCTTCGCTATTGTTTTTCTCTGACCTACTGGCCAGATTTTGGGCCGGATACCTCGGTCATCCCGGACGGGCTTACTGTTCTGACGCTCTTTGCTGAGATTTTGGGGCAGGTCCTTGTGCCGCCGATCCACCGAAGCGCGGCGCCTTTCTTGAAATTTCGGAACGAAACTGCGCTCAGGACCTGTCTGATCAGGACAGGTCTTCGCTCGTCTGCCCCGCCTGAACGGGGTCGTCACAGGCATGACGAGACGGATCACCAAGTCCATGTCAAACAAACTGGCACACCGCATTGAGTGGCAAACCAAGGCCACGACAGGCCCGGGGTCCATCTACGCATTTTAGTCCAAACCGGCGCGCACGATGGACACAATCTTTGATTTCTGCTAGCGCTCAACCCATCGGGTATGACGACGAGAAAAGATCCATGGGGCAAGACGCAGCCAAAAAAATCCTGGTGGTCGATGACGACGCCACCAATCGGCTCGTCGTGCGGGTGCTGATGGAGCGCCGTGGATACATCGTGATCGAGGCCCCAAGCGGCCAGGAAGCGTTGGACATCCCTGACCTCGATGGCTGTGACATCATCTTGATGGATTTGAGCATGCCGCGCATGGACGGATTCGAAACGACCAAACGCATGCGCGAGGAAAACAAGATCTCGCAGTCCACGCCGATCTTTGCTCTGACCGCACATAACGCACGGCAAAATATGGAACTGTGCCTCGATTCAGGCATGAACGGCATCTTGACCAAGCCGTTTGATTCTCATCGGGCGGACCAGCTGCTATCCCTTATCAGCAGCTCCACCGGCGACTTGCCCGCCTGAAGCACGACTGTCTCGCGGACAACCTCGCGCCAGGGCTGGAAACGACCAAGGTAACCCTGCCCTACCCTGCCATCCTACAAACGAATCGCCCTATCAGGCTGAAGCGGAAGTCGTGAAGCAGCACCGAGTGGCCGTTGCCGTCAGGCTCAGCTCACGTCCCAATCGTCTTCGTCGCGCACTGTCCCGATCGAGTGCCATCCTGCGCAGGCTCGGGCAACCTTGGTGTCGCCCCAGGTGCGAAACACAATGGAAAAGCCGGTTTCGCTGATGTCCTTTGCCTCGACATGCATGCGGGCATTCGCGTCTTTGGCAAGGTCCCACATAGTCAGGGCAACGGACACGACCGGCGGTTCGACGTAGGCCCGCGAGAATGACACCCGCGACACAGTTTCGCGCGAACCCTCGCCCGTCCACATGATGCCTCCATGTTCAAAGTCGGAAAATAGCAGGACTTCGCCCTGATCCACTCCAAAACTTTGTCCTCGTATCATCTTCATTCTTGATCCTGCCAATAGTGGTGGGACAACTGATCCGGCTTTATCCAAAACGCCCCCGGGCTAAGGAGCCGTCCGCTAGAAGCGGCTTTGCTCAAAGAGGTTGAAATCGCCTATTCCCCGTCAACTGTCTGCGCCTGCTTGCAATAGAGACGCGCTTTTCAAATGCTCAGGTCACCCAAGCGTTTCTCTTGCCTGAAAGCCGGGCCGGCATGGCCCAGAAATTCCAATCCTGTCTTTAGT
>CALFSV010000107.1 GCA_937916485.1 uncultured Paracoccaceae bacterium
CATTTTGGTAGTAAAAGATAAGCTCGGTTTTATAGTTGGTTCAGTAATTGACAAACCATAGGGGAAAAACATGCATTTCAAAACTATCGCGCTTAGCGCTGCCGTTTTTGCGGGCTTAGCAGCAACGGCACTGTCCGCAGCGGAAAAATATACTGTTGCTCTGGACGGTACTTTTGCACCACACGCTATGCCGAAACTTGGCGGTGGCATCGAGGGTTTCAATGTTGATCTGGCAAACACCATCGGCGAGCGCCTTGGGGTCGAGATGGATATCGTGGCCACACAGTTTTCAGGCATCCTTCCAGGTCTTCAGGCGGGCACCTATGACTTTGTTGTCGCTCCAACGACAATCACCGAAGAGCGCGCTAACAACCTACTGTTCTCCGAAGGGTATCTGAACACAGACTTCCAGTTCGTAGTGGCCAATGGTGCAGAAAAAATTACCGACCTGAAAGGGTTCGCCGGTAAAACAATCGCCGTGAACCGTGGGTCTGCTTATGAGAGCTGGGCGCGGGAGCTTGAATCCGAAATCGGCTGGAAAGTCGAAAGCTTTGGCAGCAACACAGACGCCGTTCAGTCGGTTATCTCGGGGCGAGCCTTTGCCAACGTTGCTGGTAACACTGTTTCTGCATGGGCTGCCCAAAAGAATCCCAATATCGAGCTGAGCTTCCTGTTTTCCACGGGCAAGGTCTGGGGCATGCCATTCCGTAGCGACGATGTCGCATTGCGCGACAAGGTCGAAAACGTGATCGAATGCCTGAAGATCGACGGTACAATTGCTGAACTTCACGAAAAATGGTTCGGTGTTGCGCCAGAAGAAGGGTCGGTCGCATTGACGCCGCTTGCGGGACATGGCCAGCCAGGCTTCAACGGGTTTGCAGATGACGGTCATACGCCAAGCTGCTAACGCATTCCCCCGCTGGCAATGCGCTGGCGGGGACACCCACTCTTTTTGGAAACTGCCTTGTTATGCCAACTTTTGTTCCACAAGCAACTGCGTCCAATGTGAGCCGTCCGCCTTCGCTTGAAGTCCGGGATCTTAACAAGTATTTCGCGTCGTTTCACGCTCTTAAGAATTTCAATCTTGTGGTCGAGCAAAGCGAACTGGTTTTTGTTCTGGGGCCATCGGGTTCTGGAAAATCGACGATGCTACGGTGTTGCAACCGGCTGGAGGAACCCGATTCCGGTGATATCTTTTTAGAAGGTGATCCGGTAACGGGAGCGAAGGTTGATATCAATGCGATACGCCAACGCATCGGAATGGTGTTTCAATCATTCAATCTTTATCCCCATCTATCTGCGCGCAGAAATGTAACGTTGGCTTTGCGCAAAGTGCTGAAGGTATCCCGCGACGAGGCGGATGCGCGCGCTGAACAGGCGCTTGACAATGTCGGGCTTGCGGATAGGGCCGATAGCCTCCCTGCTGCTTTGTCGGGTGGCCAACAACAACGGGTTGCGATTGCCCGTGCGTTGGCCTTGGAGCCTCAAGTTATGCTGTTTGACGAACCAACCTCGGCGCTTGATCCCGAACTGGTTGGCGATGTGCTGAGTGTCATGCGGGACTTGAAATCAAGCGGTATGACGATGCTGGTTGTCAGCCACGAAATGAATTTTGCGCGCGAAGCGGCAGATCGGATCATCTTCATGGATCAGGGCGCTGTGATTGAGCAGGGCACCGCCGAACAGATTTTTGAAAACCCGTTCCATGAGCGCACCCGCACGTTCCTGTCCCGCGTTAGAGGAGCGGATTGAGGTGTCATCGTTCGAGAGATTTCTAGACACGTTTTTTAACGCAACTGTTCTGGCAAAATATGCGCCCGCCATTTTGTCGGGCGTTGGTGTGACGGTTTGGTTGTCGATGTTGATCATTATCGTCGGAATGGCGGTTGGAACTTTGCTTGCGTGCCTCAGGGCTTATCGGTTGAAGCCAATCGCTTTTCTCATTGTCATCTACGCGGACATCTTTCGCGCTTTGCCACCGTTGGTCATGATCTTGCTCATCTTCTTTGGGCTGCCAAGCGTTGGCATAACTCTTTCCAGCTTTATGGTCCTTTTTGCTGTTCTTGCGTTGATCCTTGCGGCCTTTGCCGAGGAAATCCTCTGGGCGGGTATTACCTCTGTTGAAAAAGGCCAATGGGAAGCGGCACGTTCGACCGGCTTGGGTTTTACCCAGACCCTGGTCTTTGTTGTGCTGCCGCAGGCCATGCGCCTTGCCATTCCTCCGCTGACAAATCGCGCAATCGCTATCACCAAGATGACTGCGCTCGGCACTGTCATTGGCGTGCCTGATATTCTCAATCAGGCAAGCACTGCCCAAAGCTTTTCTGGCAATGCCTCTCCGCTCATGTTGGCCGCAGTGGCCTATGTACTGCTATTTCTTCCTTTTGTGATCCTGTCGCGCTGGCTGGAAAACCGCTACTCTTGGCGAAAGGCGTAACCCCATGGACAAACTGATAGAGCAGTTTTTTGATGTCGAGGTGATGATCGCCGTTCTGCCCACGATTGTTCAGGGCATGTGGATGACGCTTGCGATTTGCGCTGTGGTCATTCCGATGGGGTTACTTGGTGGATTGCTTGCCGCACTTGGTATGCTAGGCAGGCATCGCTGGCTGCGCTGGTCGACGATTATCTTTGTTGATTTCTTTCGCGCAATTCCGCCACTGGTGCTGCTGATCTTTGTCTATGCGGGGCTTCCCTTTGCTGGCGTGCGCATCTCACCGTTTACGGCGGTCGCCTTTGCGTTTTTGCTTAATAACTCTGCCTATTACGGCGAGATTTTTCGCGCGGGTATCCAATCTATCGGCTTTGGCCAAAGCGAGGCGGCACGCTCGACCGGCCTTAATGCCAGTCAGACCATGACCTATGTTGTGCTTCCACAAGCGACGCGAAATGTGCTGCCTGATTTGATTTCCAACACCGTTGAAGTCGTCAAACTGACCTCGCTGGCCTCCGTCGTGTCGCTGGGTGAGATGCTTTACGCGGCAGATATGGCGCGTTCCATCACCTATAACGCGTCACCGTTAGTGTTGGTTGCTTTGATCTATCTGGCCGCGCTTTGGCCCCTTGTCCGGTTGGTCAGCCGGTTTGAACGTCGAATTGCTAACTGATAAAAGGGATTTACGCATGCGTGAAATAGTCATTGCAGGGGCCCAGATGGGTCCAATTCAAAAGATCGAGAGTCGCGAGGCAGTTGTCTCCCGTATGCTTGCCCTGATTGAGCAGGCAAAAGGCAAAAGATGCGACCTTGTGGTTTTTCCGGAACTTTGCCTGACTACGTTTTTCCCGCGATGGTACATGGAAGATCAAGCCGAGGTTGATCAGTATTTTGAAACGGAAATGCCGAATGCGGCGACAGCGCCGCTGTTTGCTGCAGCCAAATCAGCGGGTATCGCAATTTCATTTGGCTACGCGGAACTGACGCCGGAAGGCCAGCATTTCAACACGTCGATCCTGACAGACAAAGCGGGCAACATCGTCGGAAAGTACCGCAAGACCCATTTGCCCGGTCACCGCGAATACGACAACGGACGTGCGTTTCAACACCTCGAAAAACGCTACTTTCTAGAAGGCGACACCGGATTTCCTGTGTGGCGTACGCAGGATGCAATTATGGGGATGTGTATTTGCAATGACCGCCGTTGGCCTGAAGTCTACCGTGTCATGGGGCTTCAGGGTGTTGAACTAGTCATGCTTGGTTACAACACCCCTTCGGTGAATTCGCAAATGTCCGATGAGGCGCTGGATAAGCGTTTGTACCATTCAGAACTGTCCATGACAGCAGGGGCCTATCAGAACTCGACTTGGGTTGTGGGCATCGCCAAGGCAGGTGACGAGGACGGCCATCCATTGATGGGGGGCAGTGTGATCGTTGATCCAAACGGTTTTGTTATGGTCCGCGCTGAAACGGAAGGTGATGAGCTGATTGTTCACGCCTGCGATATGGACGCTTGCAACTTCGGTAAGGCGACAATATTTGATTTTGAACGCCATCGGCGCACAGAACATTACGGGCTGATCTGTTCGCAAACAGGCGTTGTCCGGTCAGTCTAGTTCAGGAAAGGGGCCACCATGCAAATCGATCTTGAGGCGCTCACTGCGCGAGACAGATACAAGCTGCTTTGTGGCGTTGTCATTCCGCGCCCGATTGCATGGGTGACTACAATCAGCGCCGATGGGGTGGTAAATGTAGCACCATTCTCGTTTTTCAATGTGTTTGGTGCAGACCCTGCAACGGTGATCCTCGGGCTGGAACACTACGCGGATGGCACCCCAAAAGACACCACACGCAATATCGACGAAACCGGCGAATACACTATCAACATTCTCACCCCTGATCTGAATGATATGATGGTTGCAACGGCGGCGCAGTACTCCGCAGATATCAGCGAAGCGGCGGCGCTTGGCTTAGTCCTTTGCCCATCTGCTAAAGTCGCGCCTCCTCGCCTTGCTTGTGCGCCAGTTGCTTTGGAGTGCCGCAAGACCATGGCGCTTTCTCTTAGTCCCGAACGCTCGATCATGATCGGTGAAGCAATTGCTCTTTCAGCGCGTGAGGGTCTGATTGATATTGAGAGAAACTACGTAGACTGGAAAGGGCACTACCCCACTGCCCGACTGTTTGCTGACAAATATGCCCGCCTTGTCGAAACTGAATCAATGAACATACCCCCCATTACCCCTGAAACGGCGCAATAAAACCCAAGAGGAAATCATGTCCTACACATTTGATCGAAATTCCGGTGGCGTCTATATCATCGCTGCCACACCCTTTGATGACGCGGGTGCGCTTGACCTCGAAAGTACAGACCGGTTGGTTGACTATTACATTGAGTGTGGTGTGTCGGGCATGACGATCCTTGGTATTATGGGGGAGGCGGCCAAGCTTTCGGGTCAAGAGTCGGCGGTGTTTGCCCACCGCGTACTGGAACGCGTCAATGGGCGTGTACCTGTGATCGTTGGTGTTACGGGTGGCGGCTTGGACAACATGGCCGAACTCTCAAGGTCGGTCATGAAAGATGGGGCCGCCGGCGTGATGGTCGCCCCGATGCCAAGCCTGCAAACCGATGCCCAACAGCGCAGTTACTTTGCGCAGGTCTGCAAAGCACTTGGGCCAGACGTGCCAATCTGCCTGCAAGACTATCCGATGACGACGACGGTCAATTTCAGCGTCGAAACATTGCTGGCGATCTTTCGGGATCATCCGCAAATTGTCATGCTGAAACACGAAGACTGGCCCGGTCTGACCAAGTTGAGCCGGATGCGTGCCGAAACCGGAAACGCCGAGATCCCGCAGATTTCAATCCTTGTGGGTAATGCCGCCCTGTTCCTGCCACAAGAACTCCAGCGCGGTGCGGACGGCGCAATGACTGGGTTTGCCTATCCGGAAATGCTTGTAAAAGTGGTCGCGCTGCACAAGGCGGGGGATGTGGACGGAGCCGAAGATTTGTTTGATGCCTATCTTCCCATGGTGCGCTATGAACAACAACTTGGCGCGGGGCTGGCTATACGCAAGGAAATTCTGCACCGGCGCGGCGTGATTGGGTCAGCCAAAGTGCGCGCGCCCGGTCCAACACTGACCCCTCGTGATCACGACGATCTTACGCGTCTTATGAATAGACTTGACCAAAAGCTCTCAGAGTTCGAATGATACGGGTGATAACTTCTGCCAGCTATTTTTAGCAAGGGAAAGCCGCAACATGACAAAAACTGCAACAGGGCCGATTGTCGTCATCAACCCCAATTCAAACACCCATGTCACTAACGGGTTGGTCGAAGCGTTACATGGATTTAAGCATGCGGGTGGTCCAAAAATCGAATGTTTGACGCTTGCTGAGGGGCCATTCGGCATTCAAAGTCAGGTGGATTCAGACAGTGTGGTGATACCCCTAGTTGAACTGGTGAGCGCGCGTCCGGACGCAGGCGCATTTGTCATCGCTTGTTATTCCGATCCGGGTCTTGACGCTTGTCGGTCTGTCAGCGCGGTGCCGGTCTTTGGTATTCAGGATTCAGGGGTTCTTACGGCGATGGCCCGCGCTGATTGTTTTGGCGTGATTGCCATCGCTGAGGCTTCGATCCTGCGGCATCGACGTACCATGGCGCGAATGGGGGTCCTTGGCCGTCTGGTGGGCGAAATCGCGCTGAACATGACGGTTGATGAAAGTGCCCGCGGTCCTAAAACCTTCTCCAAACTTGTGGGGACGGGTAATGCCCTACGTGAGCGCGGTGCTGGCGCG
>CALFSV010000108.1 GCA_937916485.1 uncultured Paracoccaceae bacterium
CCTTCGGACTGAGCGATCAAACCACACATTTCGCGCCCCGCCAAACCGCCAATTTCTTCGGCAGGTAAATGGATCATGGTCAAAAGTAGCTCAGTTTCCTTACTGCCCTTGAAATCCCCTATCCCCAAAACGGATAAATCTTCTAGCACCCGCAACCCGCGCTGAAATGTGGCATAAATTGCCCCCCTTCCAGCCCGCAAATTATGTGCCTTTTTTCAATAGAGCTTCTGGAACTGGGGTCTCATGTTTGGAGCTTGGTGATGGCGGAGGTGATTGTACTGCTTAACCACACATTGATAGACGCTTGGGCTTGTTTTGAAGTAGCGGAATGTAGACTTTTTTATTATTCAAGGACGAGATAAATTAAACCTGACACTTTCATGCACGTTTAATTTTACCGTGCTGACAAGACAAATTATGACATTAGTAAACCAATACTAATTGTTGTTAGAATCGATAAAATCATTTTTTGAAAAGTTTTTTCAGACAATCTTTCACGGATTGCCGCCCCAACTTTTACGCCGATGAATACGCATAAAACACCCAAGGTAGAAATCACAACATCCGACCCTGTGAACAGCCCCAAATATCCCAACCCAACCATCATGATCAGACTTGAAATTGTAAACGAACAATTCGCGGCCTGAATAAACGCATTCCGGCCTAGGTGCAACGACATCAAAAATGGAACTACTGGCATAACCTGTGAACCAGTTAGCCCGTTTAAAAAACCAGTGCAGATGCCAGAGATAGGAGCAAGCCTGTCTTCTAGTCCACTTGGCAATCGAAGGTCTGGTTTAAGAAATGAAAAACAACACCACATGAGCAAAACAAGACCTAAGATAATCTTGGCCGTGGCCCCATCAGTTCCTGAAAGAACCCACAGACCCAATAACAGACTGGGAATGGTTGCAAGTAGCATTGGCCAAAACCGCAGGATCGTGGATTTAAACTGACCCACTTGGCGCATTACCACAAGATTTGAACAGATCGATGGGATCAACACCAACGAAAGCGCGTCCTTTAAGCCAATCGCGAACACCAAAATTGGTAGGCAGGTCGTTGAAAAACCCAAACCCGTGATGCCCTTTGCCGTGGCGGCAAAAAGGTATGCTGCAAAAATCGTAATGATTTCGACTGTTGTTAAATCAAATGCGGTGATCGGCAAGATATTTCAACGCACTTTGTGCACCACCTGACTGATGAGGCACGCCTGCCCGTATCATGCCCATTTCCACACCACTTAGCGTTCCCATAAGCATCAAATCATTGAAGTCGCCCAAATGACCAATGCGGAAAATTTTATCAGCGACTTTATTTAACCCCGTTCCAAGGGACATATCAAACCCGTCCAATATTTCGACGCGCAACGCATCGCCCCCCTGTCCATCAGGCATTAATACAGCGGTCAGGCTGTTTGATCGTTCGTCTGGATTTAACGCCAAAATCTCGAACCCCCATGACTCAACTGCTGCGCGGGTCGCTGATGCGTGGCGCTCATGGCGTGCAAATACCTGCTCCAATCCTTCTCCCGCCAACATATCCAAAGCCTCACGCAATCCATAAAGAAGTGTCGTGGCGGGTGTGTATGGGAAATAGCCCGCATCATTCGGCGTCATCATATCGCGCCAATCCCAATAGGAACGGCGATCCCCGCCCGCCTGACAAGCGGCCCAAGCTTTTTCCGAAATGGCATTGAATGACAATCCAGGGGGCAACATCAATCCCTTTTGTGATCCTGCAACGACCACATCGACACCCCACGCGTCTGTTTTGAAATCAATAGAGCCAAGAGATGAAATGGTATCCACCATCATAAGCGCGGGATGCGCTGCACCATCAATCGCAACGCGTACGGCACCGATATCGGATGTAATACCCGTTGCGGTATCGTTGTGAACAACGCAGACTGCCTTAATCTTGTGATCTGTGTCTTTGGCTAATGCATCTGCAATCAAATTCGCGTCTACGCCGCGCCGCCAGTCACCCGCGATAAAGATGGGATCATACCCCAACTTGGTCGCCATGTTTTTCCACAATGTCGAAAACTGACCCGTTTCATACATCAACACCTGATCACCCGGTTGCAACACATTGACCAATGCGGCCTCCCATGCGCCGGAACCAGAGGCGGGATAGATAACAACACGACCTTCTGTTTGGAAAACCGGCTTTAAATCACGCAGCAAACCCAATCCTAATTCTGCGAACTCTGGCCCACGGTGATCAATAACCGATCGATGCATCGCACGCAAAATACGTTCGGGTGTATTGGTGGGTCCGGGAATTTGAAGAAAGTGACGTCCAGATCTCATACTGTTAACCGAAAAAAGTTGCACTACACCGCTACAAAAGTGAATGTGATGACAGGAAAGGTCAAGTGAAATGGCAGACTATGATCGTTTGAAAAAACAAATCGAAGGCGATATTCTGAATTCCTCTTTTGATCGCGGACGCTATGCGACCGATGCCTCGATCTATCAGATCATGCCGAAGGCGGTCATGGTCCCAAAAACATGGCAGGACGTAGAAGCCGCGCTGGATTTTGCCAAGGCTGAGGGCATTTCACTGTTGCCACGAGGTGGGGGAACCTCACAATCAGGGCAAACCGTGAATGATGCCTTGGTCATTGATTTCACAAAACATTTAAACAACATACTAGATTATGATGCTGATACGGGAACAGCCACGGTGCAACCTGGGTTGGTTCTAGATAACCTAAATCGTCAATTAAAATCAGATGGATGGTGGTACCCTGTTGATGTGTCGACGGCGTCGCGCGCAACCCTTGGAGGGATGGCGGCCAACAATTCCTGTGGATCGCGTTCGATCCGATATGGCAAGATGCAGGATAATGTGCGCGCTCTGACCGCGATGACCGTTGATGGCACAACACGGCGGTTTGAATATGCGGACACAACACAGTCATTAGATGCGGATATGCGCACGCTTGCCTTACAGGAACAGGATGAAATCACCACACGCTTTCCCAAGGTTCAGCGGCGCGTGGGCGGGTACAACATTGATGCCCTTTTGGGCGATACGCCACATATCGGCCGCCTTTTGGTTGGATCCGAAGGGACACTGGCCCTGACGAAAAGCATTGATTTGAAATTGTCCCCTGTGTTGGGAACAAAAACATTGGGCGTGTGCCATTTCCCCACATTTTACGCGGCAATGGACGCCGCACAGCACATCGTTAAATTGGGCCCCATTGCTGTGGAATTGGTTGATCACAATATGATCCAGTTGGGGCGTGATATCCCACAGTTTCGACCCATCGTTGAAAGTTTCGTCCAAGGAAATCCAGCCGCCCTTCTCTTGGTTGAATTTGCCGAAACACCCGAGGAAAACAAAAAACGCCTCAATGCGCTGGTCGAATTGATGGGCGATCTGGGTTTTTCATGGACGGACAAAAATAAAGCCACAGGTGGTGTGTTGAAGGTTGAGGACCCCACATTCCAAGCACGCATTTGGGGTGTGCGCACGCAAGGATTAAACATCATGATGTCTATGCGCAGCGAAGGAAAGCCCGTGTCCTTTGTCGAGGATTGCGCCGTTCCTCTGGAACATCTGGCCGATTTCACCAGCCAGCTGACAGACGTCTTTCACAATCACGGCACGGACGGCACGTGGTATGCCCATGCCTCGGTCGGGTTGTTGCATGTGCGTCCTGTTTTGAACCTGCGACAGGATTTGGGACTACGTCAGATGCGGGCCATCGCGGAAGAGGCCTTTGATCTTGTCTCAAAATTCAAAGGCTCGCATTCAGGCGAACACGGGGACGGCATCGTACGTTCGGAGTTCCACGAACGGATGTATGGGTCAAAAATGATCCGTATCTTTGAAACAGTGAAAGACCGCTTTGATCCAAACGCGGTATTGAACCCTGGTAAAATAACCCGATCCCCGAAAATGGACGAACGGGCGATTACCCGCTGGCCCAAAAATTATTCCCCACAAACGCCAGATACAGTATTCGACTGGAATGCTTGGCCCGGTGGTTTGGCAGGTGCGGTAGAAATGTGTAACAACAACGGTGCCTGCCGCAAAAGCGTTGGGGGTGTGATGTGTCCATCCTTCCGCGTCACTGGTGCGGAAAAGGACCTGACGCGTGGACGGGCCAATGTGTTGCGTTTGGCATTAACGGGCCAATTGGGGGATGATGCCTTTGCATCCAATGACATGGCAGATGCCATGGCACTTTGTGTGGGATGCAAGGCATGCAAATCAGAATGTCCCATGTCTATCGACATGGCCAAAATGAAAACTGAGGTGCAAAGTGCACGCGCCGCAAAATATGGCGTGCCAATGCGCGAAAAACTGATCGCGGCCCTGCCCCGCATGGCGCCAATTGCGTCCACCTTTTCACCTCTCTCGAACTTTGCGCTCAAATTTGGCTATCTCTTCGGATTTGACAAAACCCGCCGCCTACCAGATTTTCAAAAACCGTATTCAGGGCCTGAAGGCGGTGATGTTTTGTTATTCGCAGATACGTTCAACCGCCATTTCGATCCTGAAACATTACGCGCCGCGGAACGGGTTATTGGCGCCACAGGTAAAACCGTAGGCGTTATATCGGCGCCTGGTCGTCCCCTTTGTTGTGGTCGCACACACCTAAGCACCGGTCAGACCGATCGCGCAAAACAGGAATTGCAGCGCACAACAGATGCATTTCGTGCGGCACTAGATGCTGGCAAAACAATTGTCGGTTTGGAACCATCTTGCACATTGATGTTTCGTGATGAGGCCGTAAACCTGATCCCCGAGTGGACAGAGGCACATGGCGCACAAATCCTGACCTTTGCCGAATATATTATGCAAAACCCACCCGCGGGCTTGGATATGTCGGTACTGGATGTTTTGGTACATGGACACTGCCACCAGAAGGCGATGGGTGTCGCCCAATACACTGTTGATGCGGTGAAAAGTGTACTGGGTGCCAATGCGCAGATGATCGACAGTTCCTGTTGCGGAATGGCCGGGTCCTTCGGCTATCAGGTCGAAACCGCCGAGGTGTCGCGCCAAATGGCTGAATTATCGCTGGCCCCAACAGTGCGCGCGGCCCCCACGGATACAATTGTTTTAGCAGACGGGTTTTCCTGTCGCTGTCAGATCAAAGATGTAACAGAACGTAAGGCGATGAACCTTGCCCTTCTAATGGATAAGGCACTACAAGATAATGTCACAAATTATTGATTTAACATATAATTTTGACCCACTACAAACATTGATCCTAATCGGGATATTTTTGTTTGCAGCCATCGTAAAAGGCTTTTTAGGCATCGGTTTACCTGCCGCTTCAATGGCGTTCTTAACGCTTGTGATGTCCCCAACAGAAGCAATACCGCTATTATGGTTGTCCATTCTAGCTACCAACTCACTGCAGTTTGCCCAAGCACCAAACAAATTGGACATCGCGCGGGAATATTGGCTGTTCGCTTTGGCGATTATGGTGTCGATTTTCGTCACATCTATGTTCATTACGGCCTATCCGACAGCTCTGCTTACAGTGGCGATCGGCATTGCGATGATGCTGTTTTCTTTAAACCTGCTGTTGGGTGTTAAATTGAACATCGGCCCAGGGCGTGGATGGCATTTAGGATTTGGGGTGCTGTCAGGAGTATTGGGCGGGATCAGTTCAATCTGGTCACCCACTGTCGCAATGTATTTGGTGGCACGTGATGTCAGTAAGGAACGATTTATCGGGGCAACAGGATTCTTGTTCTTAGCAGGTGTCTTGCCTTTGGGTGCAGGTCAATTGGTTGCCGGAATCCTAACAGGCCCTGCATTGATCAAATCAAGCCTTGCGTTGATCGTCGTCCTAATTGGATTTCGCATTGGTGAACTACTGCGCCAACGTGTCAGCCAAAAATTATTTCGCAAAGCCGTTTTGATTGCGTTTTTCTTCATGGGTCTGCGCCTGATCATCAACGGCATTACCTAGGAACCATATAACATTTTGTTCAAATATAGGCGCTGGATTTTACCGGATGCTCCTTTGGGCAACTCTGGCAGAATATGTACCTTTTCTGGCGATTTAAATATTCCCAACTTTGCCTCACACAATGCACGTAACTGCTCGGGAGTGGCGTTCGATGTCTCGTTTAAACGCACTGCCGCCTCTACGCGTTCCCCATATTGCGCACAGGGCCGGGCGAATGCGGCGGCCTCAACCACATCGGGATGTTCGTATAGAACCTCGTCGATTTCTCGCGGCGCGATGTTTTCACCGCCCTTGATAATCAACTCTTTCAAACGCCCCGTTACAAAGACATAGCCATCTTCATCCATACGTCCCAAATCCCCCGTGCGCAGCCAATCATCATGAAAGGTGGCCGCAGTGGCATCGGGATTGCGTAAGTATTCTTTCATCACATTGGGACCTTGGATTTGAATTTCACCCTCAACCCCACAGGCACATTCAATACCATTCCCATCAGCAATACGCGCCTGATTGCTGATTGCTTTGCCCGCAGACCCAATTTTATGCAGGCGGGGATCCAATGGGTTAACCAAACATTGTGCTGCCGTTTCCGTCAGGCCCAAAGATTCCACAATACCCAAGCCAAAGCGGTCCTGAAAGGCACGCTGTGTTTCAACCGCGAGCGCCGAGGATGCAGAGCGCACAAAACGCAGGCGGGATTTCAAATCGGCACTTGGCTCTGCCGCTCCATGCAGCAGGTGACTGATGATCGTGGGGACAGCAGAAAACCACGTAATTCCGCCATCTGCGGCCTGTTGCCAAAATTTGCTGGCGGAAAAACGTGATACCATCGCCAAGGATCCACCTGATACCAAACTGCCCATGACGGACACGCACAGACCATTGATATGATAAAAGGGTAAAACCCCCATTCCACGGTCTTGTTCAGTCAATTCATGGGCCACACTGACAGTCCAACCACCTGCCAATAGGCTAGATTGCGTGTGAACGACGCCCTTGGGTCGCCCAGTGGTGCCAGAGGTATACATTAACAATGCATCGTCATCTGAGGAAAGGGGATGCAGGTTTTTCCGCTGATCCGTTGGCGTATATAGTTTCAACCGTTCTGGTTTCACCTGATGGAACACGTCCAATTGTGTTTCATGCACGAAAGCCACCCACGCCGCGGAATGATCCATGGCATAGCCAAGCGCATCCGGCCCTGCGGCTAAATTTAACATCGTAACACGAAACCCACCATAGAGCGCGGCAAACAACGCCTTAACCCCATCATATCCGTTGGGATGCATCACTACGATACTTTCACCTTTGACAATGCCTTGTGCCGTTAGATCAGCCGCCACCATCGCGCAGTGATCGCGTAAATCAGCCCAATTTAGGGTCTGTTCCGTTTCGGGAAAAACAAATGCCGTACCTCCGCGTTCAGCACGGGCGTCAATCCAATCCCTCAGCGTTCCTTGAGGAGGCGTAGTTGTATCAAATCTCATTTCCCAGCAAGGCTCCAATACCCATCAAAGATGTCTTCTAATTTGGGTTCACGCGATGAAATTTCGCGAATAATTTTTGTTGATTGTAGAAAGTGGCGATAGTTCACATTTTCATTCACAGAATTGCCCCCCCATGTGCCACACCCCATCGACAGGGAAAAGGGCATGCCATTAGTGAACGATCCACCCGTCGCAAATGTATGCGCCTGATTAACAATGATCCGACTGGTGGGGATTGCCGTTGCCAAGGTATACGCGCGCTCATCCAATGCAGAATGTAATCCCACCGAATGCCCTGCCCCCTGATAAGCCTGAATTTTATGCGTCATATCCAAAGCAGCGTCAAAATCAGACGCGCAATACAGAGCCAAAACACGGCTAAGTTTTTCGCCAGACAGCGGATGATCCGGACCTATACCTGATGTCGGCACAACCAAAAATTCAGTCCCCTCTGGCACGTCCACATCAAGGGCAGCAATCATTTTATCCGCATCTTGTGCAATGACCGAACGGTTCAAATGCCCATCCGGCCATAGTTTGGATACCAACGCTGCCTCATCCGCATAAAACGCACCACCTGCGCGCGCGAGTGCAGCAATGAAATCATCGTAAACTGCATCCACCACAACAACCGAATTTTCCGAGCTGCAAGAAGTGGCATTATCAAAGCATTTAGACGCCCGAATTTTTGCTGCAGCCCCATCCAAATCTGCGGTTTCATCTACGATCACTGTCACATTTCCAGCGCCTACAGCAACTGCTGGGGTCCCTGCGGTTTGTGCGCGATGCACGTTGTTTTGGCTGCCCGTGCAGACGATCATATCACACTGATCCATCAATGTTTGTGTCTTTTCTTTGGACCCAGGTGTGGGGATCATTTGCACCAGTGCGGGATCCTCGCCAATTTTCGCAAACTCGGCATGGATATATTCAAGCAACAGTTCACAACAGGCTACCCCCTTAGGCGATGGCGCGACCACAATTGAATTGCCGCATTTCAACGCATTGATTATGTTATTAGCAGGTGTAGCCGCAGGGTTTGTTGAGGGCACAATCGCACCCACAACCCCTTTGGGGCGGGCAATTTCCGTAATCCCTGTTTTAGGATCATCCGACATAACACCAAAGGTCACCACATTTTGAATATCCTGCATTAGACCTAATGTTTTACGATGATTTTTAATGATCTTATCAGGAACATTTCCCAGCCCTGTAGTTTCCACGGCCAATTCTGCCAAACGCCGATTGCGGGCGGGTTCCATAATCACCCATGCCACAGCTTGCGCAGCGTGGTCATAGCGCTGCTGCGATCCATTTTTTTCGTACTCTGCCTGTGCGATGCGCGAATGCGCAACAATCGCCTGAACGCCAGTATCCGTCATTCCATAAACTCCGTTTCAGGTTACCCCAGCCTTATGCCTTTGTCTTAATTGAGGTAAACGCGCGGTAGATGTTTGATGCAAGAGTGATTACACCTGCAGCGATCAAAATTGCACAAATTGGACGAGAAAAATACGTGCCCAAATCGTAATGCACCATCTGCATGCCTTGCGCGAAATTTTGTTCGCCAATTTTACCAAGAATCAAACCTAGTACAATTGCAGGGATCGAAAACCCAGAACGGCGCAGCAGATACCCAATAATGCCTGCTAGGAACATTACCATCACATCCAAAACCAAACCACGTCCGATATAAGCCCCTGTTGTGGCCAACATCAAAATAAGCGGTGCCAAGAACTGGAATGGGATTTTCAATAGGTTCAAAATAGTTTTGGTTTCTAAAACACCAATGATCAGGATGGACAAATTGGCGTAGAACATCGCCGCAAACACAATCCAAATCAGATCAGGTGACAGCATAAAAACCAATGGACCAGGTTGCAGATCATGCATTTGGAACACCGCAACCATCATCGCGGTTAATGCGCCTCCCGGCAGACCCAATGCCAACAGCGGGATCATCGCCGCACCCGTTGCCGCGTTGTTTGCGGTTTCTGCGGAAATAACCCCTTCTAGTTTACCCTTGCCAAACTCCTCTGGGTTTTTGGACCACCGCACAGCTTCGCCATAACTCATGAAAGCGGCGAGCGTGGCGCCAATGCCCGGCAGGATGCCACAGAAAAACCCAACTAGGATAGATCGCAGCACAGCGATTTTATGCATCCATAGTTCAATAAAAGATGGAAACGTCATGCTGACTTTGGGTGCCTGGTATTTACCGCTGGCCTTCTTCTCAGCCTGAACAAAGATTTCTGAAACCGCAAAGAACCCCAAGATCGCAGGGATAAACGCAATACCAGCGGCTAAATCAGTCATGCCAAAATTATAACGGTTGATGCCTCCCACCGGATCTTGACCAATGGTTGCGATCAACAATCCGATTAGGACCGACATCCAGCCTTTCCAAATGGTGCGCGCCCCAACGGATGAGGCGACGATTAGACCAAAGAAAACAAGAGCAAAGATTTCAGGCGGGCCAATGTTGCGGATCGCCCAATTTGCTAATGGTTCGGTTGCGGCCATCATAACGAGGGCCGATGCAATGCCCCCAATGGCCGAACACAACACGGCTGCGCCAACAGCCTTTCCCGATTGGCCTTTTTGCGTCATGGGGTAGCCATCAAACGCGGTTGGAGCATTTTCGGCGGATCCAGGAATGTTGAACAAAATTGCAGTAATCGCACCGCCATAGGTCCCAGTACAGTAAATGACCGCAAACAACATAACGCCCTGTGCAGGTTCCAGGCTTGCGGTAAAGGGCAACAAAATCGCCGCAAGTGTCAGCATACTAACCCCGGGGATTGCCCCAAACAACATGCCGCCCACGACGCCAAAGACGAAGATGCCTATCGTGAAGGGATCACCAAAAAGAGCTGCGGAACCCGCTAAAAAATTCTCGATCATTGCGCTTTAAATCCCTTGCAACTTAGCATTCAGTTTCAGCACCCACGCGCTGAAATCATAAAAGGGTGACACATTGCCTTGGGGCAATGGAGCGTTCAAAATCATTAGGAATAGCCCAATGAAAACACAATAAATAAACAGAGTCATGATCAAGATCACCTTCCATCTACGTTCGCCAAAAAACCAGATAATTGCGGCAATGAAAAACGGTGCACTAAAGTAAATGCCAATTGGTTTGAGCAGATAGGCAAATATTAACGGCGTCAGCAGCACGGCTATCATGCGGCGTACAGTTCCGGCCTCACTAAAGTCTGCCTTATCCTCCGATTGGCCCAAAGTTGCCTGTGTCGCGTTGCCATAGCGATAATGGAACCAAAGATTTCCAAGTGTCGCCAATAGTAAAAATCCAACCACAACTCGTGGCCATGCGGTGGCCCCAAAGATATAGATTTCGATAGGTTGATTGAATTCGAATGAAAAGGCGTAAAAAATGCCAGCGATCAACAAAAAAATCGCGGCTTCGATCAGATTACTGAGTGTTAGTCGTCCCACAGTATATTCCCATGCTCGCAGCAGAAAACATGGCGCCAAACGGCGCCATGTTATATTTATTATCTTTTGTTTATTTCACGTCTAGGCCCATGGCTTTGTACACTTCGCGATACTGCTCGATCGAACGGGCAATCAAATCTTTTGCACCGTTAGTATCACGATAGCTGTCAATCACAGTCATGAATTTTGATTCATTGAATGCCTGGTAGCTGTCTTCACAATATCCACGCTGAAAAGCCCACTTTAGCCATTCGACGCGATCTACTGGTGCATCTGCATGTACATAGAATCCCCGAAAACGTAGCAATGGATCAAAATCCATACCCACTTCTCGGTGCGTTGGCGTATCTGCAAACGCGGCTGGGCGTTCATCAAAGATTGTTAGGATTGGTTTAAATTGACCCGCATCAAGGAAGTTGCGCACATCACCAGGCTGCTCAAAAAGGGCGTCCACTTGTCCACCCAACAAGGCGCCGTAACGTGGGGCACCCTTGTCGAATGAGATCTGCTGAATTTTCATGCCACTTGCATCGGTGATAAAGCCCATTGTGACACGCTCCATCGAACCCTCTTTGGATACGTTCGCAATGGTTGCTTTGCCGTTTTGCGCCTTGACCCATTCTACAAAAGATGGCCAATCGCTAAAACGTGTTTCATTTGTGCGGATATACACCTGACTGAATGTCACCTGGCTAACCACCAGTGGGATCAAATCATCTGCTGGGTTTGGCATAGATGAATCCAACGCATGCGCAGAGGACGCGTCATCAATGTGTTCCAAAACGTTATATCCATCTGCTGGCGCCGCCATATAGGCCGTCATACCAACAGTCCCAGAACCGCCTGGTTTGTGATCGCGGTTGATTGGAATGCCAGTCAGTTCAGTCACCGCTTCGGCCATCGCAGCAGCTACCTGCCCTGATCCACCTGCAGGACCATATGGTACGATCATTGTCAAAGCACGCTCTGGAAACCCACCAGGTTTGTCAAAAGATGCTTCACCACGTTTACACTCAAATGCATACGCCGATCCAGCTGCCATCATCGCAGCACAAAGTGCCGCTGTTCCAATAATATTTCTCATTTTTTACCTCCCTTATGGGTGCCGCAACGTAAAATCTTACCCCTAGCTTGCCGAACCGAACCATATGGTTCACATATCAGACAACATCCTCAAAAGGCCCTTTACATCCATGGCACTTAGTCCAGCTTAACTTTTAATTTATTTCTGTCTATGTTTATTGTATCGTACCAAAATAAGTTTTTCTAACAGTCTGTTATCAGATTTCTAGCGCGGCAGGTTTGCAGTACCCGCGCAACAATATGTAATCTTGTTCCGCGCCAGGCTCACTGGAACCCGCAGAGGCATTTCTCCAAATTCGCAAAGCACCATAACTAGATGAGAACAACCCACCTGTCCTGGATCGATAAATTGGGGAGGAAACTCTACGCTGATTGCAGTCGTAAGCTACGCCATAAAACAAAACTTATACCTTCCAGTGTTCCAACAGATAACATGAATGGGGCCCAAACAAAATGAACAAGGCGATGCGCGTAGAGCGTCAACACCTTCC
>CALFSV010000109.1 GCA_937916485.1 uncultured Paracoccaceae bacterium
ATCGACAAATGTATTTATTAAAAATCGAAACTATGGATATTTTACCATACAAAACGAGCTATGACTGAATCTGGTGTTTTGAGGATTTGAAGTTTGGCGGCGTATCTGGTTGATTTGTTGTTGCGAGACAGCAGCCCAACCGAAGGAGATACACCACCATGGAAACGACTAACATTGTAGATTTGACCAGTCGAGACCGGATCACAGACGCGCTGACGGATTTGCTTAGAACAGGAGCACAGCACTTGATTGCAACTGCGGTTGAGGCGGAGCTTGAAATCTATCTGACGCAATTTGCCAGTGCGCGTACGCAGGCCGGTCACGCGGCGGTCGTGCGCAATGGTCATCATCCATCCCGCCCCTTCCAAACTGGCATTGGTCCTGTGAGCGTTCGCATCCCCAAGGTGCGTTCAAAGACCGGTCAGCCCGTTACGTTCCGTTCAGCCCTGGTGCCGCCCTATGTCCGCCGCACCAAGACATTAGAAGCGGCCTTGCCATGGCTCTATCTAAAGGGCGTTTCCAGCGGTGAAATGGGCGCAGCCCTCAAGGTTCTTCTTGGCCCTGATGCGACGGGGCTTTCGGCGAATACGGTCTCACGTTTAAAGCGCGATTGGGCAAAAGAGTATGACGGCTGGAGAGAGGTTATGTTGGATGAGGAACCATTGGTTTATATCTGGGCTGACGGCGTCCACAGCGGCCTTCGGGGCGAGAATGACAAGCTCTGCGCCCTTGTAATTGTTGGCGTAACGGCTCGTGGGCACAAACGGTTCTTGGCCATCGAGGATGGGGTGCGCGAGTCTACGCAGAGCTGGCGCGAAGTGCTGCTCAACCTCAAGAGCCGGGGAATGAATGCACCTGCGTTGGCCATAGGAGACGGTGCTATGGGGTTCTGGGCCGCCTTGGACGAAGTGTATCCTACGACCCGTCAACAACGCTGCTGGCAACATAAAACGATGAATGTACTCAATTGCCTGCCCAAACTATCGCAACCAAAAGCCAAGGCCGCAATTCACAACATCTGGCAAGCCGAGACCAAAGCTGATGCGGAAAAGGTGTTCGATTTATTCCTCAAAACTTATGAACCCAAATACCCCAAAGCAACGCTGTGCCTACAAAAGGACCGCGAGGAGCTCATGGCATTCTTCGACTTCCCTGCCAAACATTGGCAGAGCATCCGCACCAGTAACCCGATTGAATCCGCCTTCGCCACAATCCGCCATCGAACCAAGCGTTCCAAAGGATGCCTCTCACGCGATGGCATGTTGCACATGATATTTAAACTGGGACAATGCGCTGAACAAAACTGGAGGAAACTACGCGGCTTTGACACCCTCGCCAAAGTCATCATCGGCGTCAAATTCAAAGACGGAATTGAAGCCACAAAACCAAGCCAGATCGCCGCATGACCAAAAAAACTCAAACACCAGATTTGACAATAACTCCTGTTAAAATCCACCAACTGCTACTGCGATATGGGCTATACTTAAAATGAAACAGTTTTGCTTAAATTTGCCAACGCCCCGATCGGATCGAACAAAACAGTCCAAAAATTTTAACTTTGCCTATGCCGCACGAAGCCTTTCGAGCTTGGTGTTAGCACTCCTTATTTTTGCGAGTTTGGGTTATTTGATATGGCGCGGCGCTGCGGCGATGGAGTATCGATGGCAGTGGTACCGAATAGAACCTTTTTTCTTTCGGTCTGTGGATGATGAAATCATCTGGGGACCCCTTATTAAAGGTCTTATTCAAACACTTAAACTAGCCGGAACAGCCGGTGTCTTTGCAATAATAATTGGATTATTTACAGCTTTTGCGCGCCTTTCGAATTCAATTTCAGGTCGGATAATATCGACGTGTTATCTGGAATCTATCCGCAACACACCGCTCTTGGTTCAGTTGTTTTTATTCTATTTTGTGCTTGCTCCTATATTTGGAATTGATCGTTTTTGGGCCGGTGTTTTATGCCTAGCCTTTTACGAAGGGTCTTTTGCTGCCGAAATAATAAGAAGTGGGATTTTGGGAGTAGATAGAGGTCAGTTCGAGAGTGCGGACGCCATCGGTCTCTCTGTGCTAAATAAATATAAGGATATCATTATCCCACAATCTCTACCATTGATCCTGCCACCGTTGACTGGACTGATAATCTCATTAATCAAGCATTCGGCTATTGTCAGCGTGATCGCCGTGGCAGAATTAACTACAGCTGGCCTTAACTTGATTGCTGATACCTTCATGGCTTTTGAGGTCTGGTTTTTGGTGGCCGGGATTTATCTTGCCCTGACCGTCACACTATCTTTTGGGATCAGCCTATTCGAATGGTCCCTAAAGTCCCGAGGGAATTAATACTTTGAACTATCGAAACTTAAAAAAGGAAGCACAATGCACTTATTCAAACACATGAAAGCACTTATCTGCGCCTTGTCTTTAGGCACAATTAGCGCCATCGCCACGACGACGCCCGTCGTAGCAGAGGGCGTGATAGAAGATATCCAAAGGCGTGGATCATTGCGGGTTGGTATGGCCACGTTTGTTCC
>CALFSV010000110.1 GCA_937916485.1 uncultured Paracoccaceae bacterium
CACAAATCGCGGATACTCGGTGCCATCCTAAGCAGGTTTCGCGTTGTAGATCTTACCACACCAACAAACCAAGACTGGGTGCCTCGTGCAAAAGCTATTCTCGAAGACGAAGGCATGTCGCCATCCACTCAAGACGTTGCACTCATGCTCCAAAGTTTTGAAGGCAGTGCTCGAGATTTGATCGATTTGTTGGAGGAGACCGTGATCGGATGGCGCACCGCACAGTCACCGGCGCCAATCAGATCACATTCTTCAGGGAGGGCACTCTGATGAAAGATTTATTTGACAAAAAAGGTCTCTACGAGCTGGAGATGTCGCCTGAACAAACTGATTTCTTATGGTTTCTCGATCAGTGTGGATTTGATGTAAAGGTTCGCGCACTACGACACACTGACGTTTTTGATCGTGTGCGCGGTTTATTAATGCACAAAAATGAGCAGGAAAATCTAGCTCTCGAGTCGAGTCTCCATCACAACTTCCTATTAGACGGGTACTCTAGAAATCCTTCCCCTGGACACCCAGCAGCGCGAAGACATTACAATCGCTTCTGGGGGTATAAATTCCCCAGCAATCAAAAGAGCAATTTAATTCATGTAAAATTGCGCCAAATTGAGTCTGGCCTTATGCCCGTGCTTCCGCTGGAAAAGCTCACTGTGCCAAAGCGTGTGCAAGATACAGGTCGTAAACGTTCACTCATGCTGATGCTCGCATTGCCCGATCGTATTACTGACCGCTATCATGAATGGGCTCAAAACCTTTGCTTTATTGATCAACTTTTAGAACTGAAGCCGGACTATAGCCTACTGCATGAATTGCGTGATGAATATCATGCAGAGTTTCTCAAGCTCTATAAAAGCGAGCTCAGGTATGCCAAACAGCCAGAGTATGGCAGGCGTAAAGATGGGGAAGCGCTGGCGTTCTACAAAAAGCTCTTCAAGTTTCAGTATCCGGTAAAGCGCGATATTATTCGGTGTCTTTGTGAAGCAAAGCTGAACGCGTGATGAAACATAATTCTGACAGAAAGGCTTTTGAGGCTTGCATTGTAGAAATCGTGCAATGCTTAGCAGGTCTGTGTGATACTGAAATTGGTATCCACACAGATCCTAATCAGATTGCATCTTTAGCTAATGAAGGCGGGAGCCAAATTCTAGGCTATGAAGTCGCACCAACGCCTCAGCATTTTCAATTTGATTGCGATCTCGTTCCCATTGAAGCCGCATATTTAAAGCATAAAGAATATGACCATTATGTGGCGCGTGTCGGGGTGCGCATTCATCTACCTAGTCAGATTGAAAACATCTTGCGTGCGCAGTTCTCAAGCAGCCTCATGGACCAAGTTGATTACGCGCTCACAGGACATTCAGATCTAGAATTTGAGATGGTATACGATGGTCTCTTAGTCTGTTTTTTAACAACGGGATTTGATAATTTTACTGTTGATGGCATGACAGATACGATGTTGCGGCATTCTTATGCGCAAATTGTACAAGACCTAGACCCTATTATGCCATGGCTCAAATTTGCGAGGTTTCTCTCACAACAGCGCTATAACCGCGAGCAAATGGAAAATATCCAAAAACGACTGCCCAGTATTCTAGACAATGCACTGCAAAACAAGGGCATTGCAGATGCGCATGTGTTTACGCTTTGTGAACTCAGTGGATCATTTGATCCAGCGCTGCGCTTATTCAAAAAGCGTTATGGTGATCTGTTTGCAGATATTTCTGGTTAGTAATTAAGGAAGATTACAACTCAATATCCGTTGAAGGTTCATCCCTCCGAGCGTCAAAATCCGCGATATCTTCAGCATCTTCAGCCAAAAGCAGATACACAGCTTCATGGACAATATCTGAAACTGAACAATCATCTTGCGCTGCCTTTAACGTTAATTTTTTGTAAAGATCGGGCTCTATATCAATAGTAACCCGCTTTGACAGTTGGCTGGTCATATGTACCTCTCAAAACTAAAAAATTATAACATGATTGAATTCGCCCTCATATCACTGATTTGATACAATTTACCGCATTTGAGCCGGTTTTCTGCGTCTCGTGATAAATAAACGTGTAGGATGGAATAGTTGAACATGCCTCACACATATCGGTAACAGGCTCTATGCATTGGAAGATGCCCCAGGAAGATCCGAACACAGGTCACGCTGTGGCGGTGGATGTTAGGGACGCCCAGCAGTTTATGCCGAGCTGCTAATAAAACAACTGGCGCTTTTTGTCGTATAGCGCCCAAGCAAGAAAACGGCAGGAGTGGGAATACAAGGCTCAAATGAGAACCCCACGCCCGTGTCCACGGTTTGTCATGGCTTTGGATGCACTAGGGTGCGTTGCTGAAAAGGTAGCGCGTAAAGCTGACAGAGTAACCCCAGCTTCCTGTAACAAGGTTGTGCTCATGACAGACGGTAGCAACTCGGATGAGGTCATCGTCATACCAAGGCCGCAGTAAGCCTTGGTATGACTACACAATCTGGATGAGATCCCACTTATATAAATTAACAATCACAAAAGCTGTTTGAGCTTATTAAGTTTGAAATACATGACTGAAGCGGTTTGTGATTGAGCGCAAGCGAATGAACAAACAGCGATAGTCAGCTCGGCGAAGCTGAGCTTGATAGATGACAAATACTATAGGGTTGGAACAGCTCTGACTAAATGATCAGCGCGTTCTACGATCAGCCACATGCATGATGGCATCCAAATAACCCTGTACACTACCACAATCAAAGCGGCGTCCATTGAGCGTGACGGCTTCCACTGCATCTTTAGCGGCCTGTGTGTTGATGGCATCTGCCAGTTGGATTTCTCCACCAGCTCCTGCGGGTTGATTGCGCAGAATAAGCGTATCAATGCCCGCAGCAATCGCTTCCTCAGCCGCATACTGGATCAGAGGTTTGTCCACGATAGGCAGTAGCTCTTTGGGCATGGCTTTGGTCGCGGGCAAAAACCTTGTACCAAACCCTGCGACGGGGAAAACTGCTTTGCGAAGCTTCTGCATTTGGGGCCTCATTATTTTAACCTTAAGTATCCTGTGCCATCTATGATTATTTGAACATAAGTTCAATGCTGTGTGGGTGCCCGGATGAGCTGGACGACAGCGTCCATAATCTCATGTTATCTATATTTCATGAGATTATCGCGTAAGTTTTTGATTTTATTGATGTATGCAGCGGCGCCTCAAGTTGCGTCAAAATCAAATCTCACGATTTGTATTTAATCCAAACAAAACATGAGATTTTGGCCGAATTGGCCTTTTAAAATAAAGTAATTTGAGGGACAGAAACCGGTCGCCCAACCCAAACCTCAGACTTTATAGTGTTTATAGCGAGAAGATGAGATTTGAGGGTATTACGCCATGAGACATGCACAGACACTGAATGAAGCCCAGTTTCGCAAAGTTCTGCACTACTGTCGCACAAGACGACACGCCAATCGTGACACGGCAATTTTTATGGTGAGCTTTTTTGCCGGGCTTCGTGCTAAAGAAATTGCAGCGCTCAAGTTGGGGGACGTGTTTGACGCCGACGGTCGAGTGCGTGAACAGTTTACGCTTGAGAGCGACCAAACCAAGGGTGGGCAGCGGCGCAGCGTGTTTATCAACAAACGTCTCGCAAAAGCATTGGACGACTATGGCCTGGATAAAAACTTTAGCAATTTAGAGCGTCCTTTGTTTGAGAGCCAAAAAGGCGGGCACTTCTCACCAAACACAATGTGTCAGCTGTTTTTGGACATTTTGAAAAACTGCGGCTTTAAAGATGCCTCAAGCCATTCAGGTCGCAGAACCTATATTACCAGATTGGCAAACAAGGGAGTGGGTGTGCGCTTGCTGGCTGCACTTGCGGGGCATTCTCATATCTCCACCACACAAAGATATATCGATGTAAACGCAGACCAGATGAAAGAGGCGGTGGAGCTGCTTTAACTCAGCAGTTTTATCATTGCATCCTCTGACAGGCGTCCGTCTTCAAAAGCTGTGAGCGTGCGCAAGCGTAGGTCTTCGGCAAGTTCAAACCCACTGCGCTCCGCTCCAACAGTAATCAGCAGGGCTTTTTCTGAGAGCTTGCCAACATCAAAGAGATCGAAAGCTTTCTCATGCGCTGATGTTTTAGGGGCAGCGGGCTGATCTGAAGTGCCTGCGGCTTGTGCCGGCACTGTTTGATTGGCAACTGGCGCTTCTTGCAGCTCTCTGTCGCCCTCGGCCTTTGTTACCACTTGCGGAGGCTCTGTGGCGGTCTTTGCTGCATTACGCTGTTCCTGCTGATCACGACCGGAATGCAGGCCTGGGTTCATGAACGGCGACAGTTTTGAGTAAAAACGGTCTAACACGCCCGTGCTGTTGCCCATCTGCCTACTGAGGGCGTGGGTGCTGATGCCGCGCTGCAGATCCAAAGTGGCGTAGAAATGCCGCCAGCTGTAAAGCGTTCGCTTTTTACCATCGGCGCCATAAACGATTTTGAGAGATTTAAGCAGCGTTTCAAAGTTGCGCGAGAGATTGGGCCGCGCTGCCCGCTCGCCATAGCGGGTGACAAATACATAGTCTTCGCATTTGCTTTCAATTACTTCATCCAGCGTTTTGCCTTTGAGATTGGGATTGAGCTCTAATTGGCGCTCAAGGGGCCTTATAGCGCGATCCCGCGCAATCAGGGGCCGCTGACCCGTCTTGCCTGCCACAAACAGCCCAAGATAGGTCTGATCCTCTTCTTTGATCCACAGCAGGTTTTTCCACTTGAGGTTCAAAGCCTCAGTTCCATGCCGCATGCCGGTGTTGGCAAGAACCAGCACGTAGTTCCTAAGCACTTCACGCGTGGCCTGAGTATTGGGATTGTCAGACGCCTTATGAAACGTCCGCAGTGCCTCATAGATAGTTTTGTATTCTTCTTTGGTAAAACTGCCACGGCTTTCGGTCTTGATACCGTCATTGATGGGCTTGGGTCGAATGGCATGTGTGATCCACCCACGCTGTTCCGCTTCATCTAATACACGGTTCAATGCCGTGTTGTGTGTGTTGATGGTGCTGTGATGCGCTTTGCGTCCCAGCTGTTCTGTGCGCCACTTGCCAAAGTCCACCAGAGCTTTGGCATTGATATTGGCTACATCATATGAACCGAAGAACGGAATGAGATACTTATCAAGGGCAGTGATGTAATCTTTGTAGACGATGTGACCGCTGCCAGAGCGTAGTTCTTCTTGCATCCTGTCTCGTGCAAATTCTGCCACTCGACGAAACTTGCGTGTGCTTTGCGGCAGGTTGTTTTTGAGACGATCTTCAGATGTGTAGAAAAACTTCATCGCGACTTCTGTGGCGCGTTCTATGCTTTCTGTCTTGGTCGAAAATCTATGCCAAGAGCCATCAGCCAGTTTAACCCGTGCTTGCCACTTTGCACTGCCAGGCCTTGTATCCAGTCGAATGTGTTCGCTGACTTTGATGGTTCTGTTGGTCTCCTTCATAAACCAATTGTATGATCAAAAGTCTCAAAGGAAAACGAAACTTTGCAGCACGCGTTGTTGAGTTTCCAAAATCTTTGCTGGCAAACAGCAGAAAACTGCGATGCGAGCACAAATTTCTGGCAAACACTGTAAGTGCGATCATTGTGTTCAACAGGGTGATTCCGCCCACACATACACAGAAAACTGTGTATCGACTGTGTATGAGAAAATTTTGAGGAAAAAAGCGGCTAAGTGCTTGATTTTGTTGGAGGCGGGTACCGGAATCGAACCGGTGTACACGGATTTGCAATCCGCTGCAT
>CALFSV010000111.1 GCA_937916485.1 uncultured Paracoccaceae bacterium
ACCCCGAACGGCGATCGTGGCGTTCTCGGCGGCCAACGTATACGCGGTGGCAGAACTGCTTCGCCGCCAGCGTGGCGGCGCAGCAGTCGTACTGGGGGCGCTCAGTCCCCGCACGCGAAACGCGCAAGTGGCTATGTATGAGGCCGGCGAAGTTGAATATCTGGTTGCAACGGATGCGATCGGAATGGGCCTCAATATGAACATCGCCCATGTCGGGTTCTCGTCACTGACCAAATATGACGGCCAGGGTTTTCGTCGTCTATCCGCCGCCGAGATCGCACAAATTTCCGGCCGTGCTGGCCGCTATATGCAGGACGGAACTTTTGGTCCGACAGCCGAACTGGACCCTTTTGAGCCCGAGCTCGTCGAGGCGATCCAAAATCATGAATTCGAGGCCATTCGCGGACTGTATTGGCGCTCAAGCGCACTCGATTTCAATTCGACAGATGCGCTGCGGCGCAGTCTGGACACCCGCCCTCCTGCTCCGGAACTGCGCCGAGCCCGTGCTGCGGATGACTACAATGCGCTGCTGGCGGCCAGCGCTCATGCCGATATACAAGACACAGCATCGAACCCCGAACTGGTTCGCCTGCTTTGGGAGGTTTGTCAGATTCCTGACTTCAGTGGCGACCTGTCAGGCAACCACCATCGTCTAGTCGGGCGCATCTATCGGTTTCTGACCAACTCAAAGGCCGTCATTCCAGCGGAATGGATCGAGCGATCCATTGGACAGTTTGATCGCACCGATGGCGATATAGACACGTTGATGGCGCGTATTTCGGGTGTTCGCACGTGGTCTTACATAACGCATCGCCGAAATTGGCTGGATGATCACGAGGGATGGCAGTCCCGGACGCGAGCGCTTGAGGACAAGCTTTCTGATGCCTTGCATGATCGACTGACTCAGCGTTTTGTGGACCGGAAAGCGGCGGTGCTGACACGTCGTCTGCGCGAGAACAAGGAATTGCTTGCGGGCGTCGCCGAAGATGGCAAGGTTACGGTTGAAAGCGAAGAAGTGGGAAGACTTGATGGTTTTAGATTTGTACCAACCGATGAAGACGTTGCCGCGAGTGCACGTCTGATGGCGGCGGCCAACAACGCTGTACGCGAATCCATTGGAGCACGGATAGCGGCGCTGGCAGGGTCGGATGACGCTGCGTTTGTGCTTGACCATGCCGCAGCCCAGATCAAGTGGCAGGGCGCGCCGGTTGCGCGGATTGCAGCGGGGGCGGATATCCTTCACCCGGCGGTTGAGGTTCTGCCCAGCGAATTGCTTGATGCGCCGTTGCGCGAAGAAGTGCGCAAGCGTCTGCAAGGGTGGCTGGATGCACATCTGGGCACCGAACTGGCGCCGCTCTTTGTGCTTGCGCAGGGGGAGTTTTCCGGCGCGGCACGCGGATTGGCGTTTCGTCTTGGTGAAGGCCTGGGGTGTGCTCTTCGGGCGCGCGGCGATGATCCGAGCGCGCATTTGGGGGAGGATGACAAGAAGGCCATTGCCAAAGCCGGCGTGCGAATTGGCGTTGCGACGGCTTATCTGCCCGCGATGCTGAAGGGGCGAGTCATGGCGCTCAAGGCAATGTTGTTCCGCATTTGCCATGGAAATGATCAGCCACTTCCCGATGGTGGTGCGACGGCGATGCCATGTTCGGAACTTGTCGATACCAACTGGTATCTGTCGTTAGGGTTTTGCCCGGCAGGTCCCATTGCCATCCGGGCGGATGAACTCGAGCGTATGCTGGCTGTGCTCCGGCGCGGGACGAAGGAAGGTGAGTTCGCGGTTAATCCGGACATTCTTTCCCGGATCGATGCGCCCGCCGATGTTTTTGCCCGCATGTTGCGCAGTCAGGGTTATGACGTGCGTGAGGCGGAAGACGGGATCAAGGTTACGCGCCGCCCACGGGCCAAACGCAAGCCGCCCCGCGCAAAAGACGGGCCAAGACAGGCGGGTGCGAAGCCCGTCCGAGGCAAGACGAAGCCCAAGAAGTCCGAACCTGTTTTTGACCCGGACTCGCCTTTTGCCAAACTGCAGGAGCTCAAGGAGCGCATGCGTTGACGCCGGAGAGTGCGCCGATTGAAACTCTGCGTCTCGACAAGTGGCTCTGGTACGCACGCTTTTGCAAAACCCGTAGCCTCGCCACGGCAATGTGCCGGAATGGTCAGGTGCGGGTGAACAAGGAACCAGTGCGAAAGTCCAATCAGCCGGTGCGGGTCGGGGATGTCCTCACCTTTGCGCAGGGGCCCTGGATCCGGGTTATCCGAATTGCGGTGCTTGGCGAACGACGTGGTCCGGCGCCCGAAGCACAAAGCCTATACGAAGATATTTCGCCCCCCATGCCGCCCCGTGAAAAACGGGTCCCGGTCAGTGGTCTGCGGGAGGCGGGTGCGGGCCGTCCGACCAAACGTGAACGTCGGGCCATCGACCGCTTGCTCGACAACTAGGCGTGGTTTTTTTTGATCACACCTCCGTGGTTGTTTGTGCGCGTCCTCGTCGTGTAGATAGGTTTCATGTTTGATCGATTGAAGGAAATATTCGGCGGAGATACCGAATCGTCTGATGGTCCGCGTGAGCGCGCTGTTGATGATCTGCAACTCGCATCGGCGGCACTTCTTGTTGAAGCCGCCCGGATGGATGATGACTTTGGGCAGGATGAGCACGCCGTCATTGAGCGACTCCTGCGCGAGCGGTTTTCACTCAGCGTTGAGGATGCCGACCGGCTTGTCGGGGCCGCGAACAAGGTGTCTGCGGATTCCGCTGAGTTGTTCGGGTTTACGAGCAAGATCAAGGATGCGTTCGATGAAGAAGAACGCATTCAGATGATCGAGATGCTTTGGGAGGTTGTTTTTGCCGATGGGAAGTTGGACGATCTTGAGGCAAACCTGTTGCGAAGGGTCGCGGGCCTCCTTTACGTTACGGATCGGGACAGTGGGGATGCCCGCAAACGGGTGCTTGACCGCGTAAGCTCAGCTTCGTAAGTCGATCTCCAAGAAGAAGGCCAAAAGGATTAAAGAATATGCCGTACGTCGTTACCGAAGCCTGCATCAAGTGCAAGTACACCGACTGTGTTGAAGTCTGCCCGGTTGATTGTTTCTACGAGGGTGAGAACATGCTGGTCATTCATCCTGACGAGTGCATCGATTGTGGCGTCTGTGAGCCGGAATGCCCCGCTGAGGCAATTATTCCTGATGTTGAGCCCGAGGCCGAGAAGTGGCTGGAGCTGAACCGGGATTATTCAGAGAAATGGCCGAACATCACCTCCAAGAAGGACGAAGCGCCCGAAGCAGACAGCTTCAAGGGTGAAGACGGCAAGTTCGACAAGTTCTTTAGTGCGAATCCAGGCAGCGGCGACTAGTTGCTGAGTCTCCGTTGTGTCGGGGACCTACCAAAACGCCTGATTTTCTGTTATACTAGAGTATCGGTAGGGACGGCTTCGGCCGTCCCTCGTTTTGTAATATGCGCAATTGATGGACGTAGAGGGCCTGTTTTCTGGTGAAACTGCAGGTTCTTCGACGGGTCCGGTAGATGCGAGACACTTTTTGACGGATTTGAATATGGCGAAAGCAGCAACGGCGAAGAAAAAACCGGATAGCAAGACAAAGACCGCGGCAAAGAAACCTGCTGCGAAGGCGGCAGCCGCAAAGAAAGCGGCCCCGAAGGCGGCCGCGAAGAAACCTGCAGCCCCCAAGGCGGCCGCGAAGAAACCTGCAGCCCCCAAGGCAGCAAAAGCAGCAGCACCCAAATCCAGCGCGGCAAAGCCAGCTGCGAAGGCCGAGGCGAAAGCGCCGGCCAAGCGGGCGCCTGCAAAGCGGGAAAAGCTCGAGTTTTCAGAAGGCGATTTCGTGGTTTATCCGACCCATGGCGTTGGTCAGGTGACCGGTGTGCAGAATTTCGAGATCGCTGGTGAGAAATTGAAGCTCTTTGTGATCAGTTTCGAACGCGAGCGGATGACCCTCAAGGTGCCGATCACCAAAGTGAAGGAATCCGGGCTCCGGAAATTGGCGAGCCGAAAGGTGATCGACAATGCGCTGAAGGCACTCAAGGGGCGTGTGCGTGTGAAGCGGACAATGTGGAGCCGACGCGCGCAGGAGTATGAGGCCAAGATCAACTCCGGCGATCCGGTCCAGATTGCCGAGGTTGTTCGCGACCTTCATCGAAATGAAGATCAGCCAGACCAGTCCTACTCTGAGCGCCAGATGTACCAGGCAGCACTTGACCGGTTCTCGCGTGAACTGGCCGCGGTCGAAAGCACCTCGCCCGAAGAGGCTGTCGAGAAACTGGAGAACATCCTTTCATCATAGTCCGCTCGAGCGGGACGAACGAAAAGGCCAGTCCCCAGCGGAACTGGCCTTTTTCTTTGCCGTGGTCCTGACTTCGCAGCTTGCTCCGACGCGAAACGCTAATTCATCCTGCGCGGACAAGGAGCTTTGATTGTCTCAGATGATTGCTAATGGCGAGAAACTCGCTCTGCTGCGCGGCGCGCAGCGGGTTTGGGCGATTTCATCTGTTCACGGAGAAGCGGAAAGATTGCGCGCTTTGCACGAGGCAATCTCCAGACAGTTTCAGCCCGGTGACCGTCTCGTCTATCTGGGAAACATCCTCGGCCATGGCCCCGATGTGACCGATGCCGTGGATGAAGTGCTGGCATTTCGTCGCGCGGTTATTTCGGCACATGGCATGTTTGCCGCTGACGTTGTTGTCTTGCGCGGTGCGCAGGAAGAGATGTGGCAAAAATTGCTGCAACTTCAGCTGGCTCTCAATTCCGGTGAGGTTTTCGACTGGATGATGGAACAGGGTGTGGGGGCCACGCTCAAAAGTTATGGGGGGGATGTTTCCGCCGGCCGTGTTGCGGCGCGTGCTGGTGCGGCTATGTGTGCACGGTGGACGGCGAGCCTTCGGGATCAAATTCACGGCCGTTCCGGACACACGCAACTCATGTCGGCGTTGCGGCGTGCGGCGGTGAACCTGTCCCCAGACGGGCAGCCACAGTTGCTCTTTGTCAATGCCGGGATTGATCCCCAGCGCCCGTTGGAAGCGCAAAAAGACAGTTTCTGGTGGCCTCCGGATCAACTGGAAACAATGGAAGGCCCTTACGGTGAGTATGCACGGATCGTCGCCGGGTATGACCGGCAGATGCGCGGCGTTACCGAAACCCCGTTCACAGTATCGGTGGATGCCGGTGCGGGTCGCGGGGGCGCGCTTCTGGCGACATGTGTTGAGAGTACAGGCGCGTTGGTAAAAACCCTCGAAGCCTGACGTCTCTCTTATTCGACGATCACTTTGACAGTCTGGCCCGGGAATGGCTGGCTACCCGGCTGCAGACCGTTGAGAATGCGAAACCACTCTTCTTTTGGGCCGGGCATTGGCATGTTGCGGGACAAGCTGCTGACAGTGTCCCGACGCCCGACCACTTTCGTGGCAACCCGCCACGGCTTGTACCGATTGCGATCCGCCCGGTTCAGTTTCCGGAAGCTGAACGTGGTCCGGCGGAAGTCTTCGGTCAGCGCAGCTGTTTGTGCGGCAGGTGAGAGAAACACAAAACGATAGACCTTGTTCGCGCTGTGCCGGATCGCCACGAGTTGGGCGTTGAACGTGCCGCTGCGATTTCGGATGACCGCTCCCCCGGTGGCCCCCTCCATGCCATTCACATCGATCCGCTGAACGTTGCTGAGGCTGGTGTTCTTGGCCCAGACATTTGTGAGATAGGCCGACATGCTTCTCCCGGCAGGTGCCTGGGCGCCGCTGAAAATAATATTGGCATCATTTGGTCCCTTGGCGACGACCTGCTGCGTTCCGTTGAACAGTCTGAAATCCCTTGGAACCTCAAACAGAAAGTCGAGAGGCTGGTGAACAAAAACCTGCCCGCGGATCAATCCTTCTTCAGGTGAATCCCCAAAAACGATGCCGTTGATAGCGTTTAGATAATCACGGTTTCCAATTTGGGGATTCGGGACTTGCTGGATGTTGGCGGCGCGTGTCGCGGCGACGACGCGGTCCTGGGTGCGCGGATGGGTCGACATGATGTTGTATCGCGACGCGGGGTCCGGGAGGCCACTGACCTTTGCCTCGAGTGCACTATAGGCCTGCAGCGAAGCCAGAAAGGACGCCATGGCATCAGTCGAATACCCCGCGCGCGCGAGATAACGCACGCCCAGCGTATCGGCTTCGAACTCGTGTTCACCCGAGAAAGACTGCAGATAGACAGATGAGCCTTGCCCCACGGCTTGCCCGATTTCTGATGTCCCGAGGAAGACCGAGCCCAGAATGCCAGCGCCCACAGACAATCCCTGTGCCAAGACCGAAGTGCTGTAGCGCTGCGCAGAATGACGCCCGGTCACATGACCGATTTCATGGCCAAGAACGCCGGCGAGTTCGGCTTCTGTGTTGGCCAGACCAAGCAATCCACGCGAAATATAGACAAAGCCGCCAGGCAGCGCGAAGGCGTTTACGATGTCATCGTTGAGGACCGTAAAGGTGAACTGAAGGTCCGGCAGCTCGGAGACTCTCGCCAGGCTTTGTCCCACACGATTGACGTAGGCGGTGACCTTCGGGTCGTCGTAAACCCCACCAAATTGCTCGATGATTTTTGGGTGTTGTTCCCGCCCGACCTCGACCTCTTTCTCGGGAGACATGAAGGCTGTGAAGTCACGTTCACCCGTCGCCGGATTGACCGAGCAGGCCGTGAGAAG
>CALFSV010000112.1 GCA_937916485.1 uncultured Paracoccaceae bacterium
GTCTTCTTCTCGGGGTCATATTCCCCGGACCGCACCGCGAAGCCGGCAGTGATGCGGTCAATTACCATTGCCATAAGCGCAATCACCATACCCGCAAGCAGGCTTTCGCCAAATTGCGCTTTGCGGATCTGGCTCAGCACTTCCCAGCCGATATCCGACGTGCCGCCGATGATCGACGCGATGATCACCATGCTGAGCGAAGCCATTGTGGCCTGATTGACCCCTAACAGTATCTGTTTCAACGATGAGGGCACGCGTACTTGCCAGAACAATTGGCGCAGCGTGGCACCGGACATCAGGCCGCTTTCTATCACTTCGGGCGACACCCCACGCAAGCCGACGATCGTATTGCGCACCATAGGCGGAAAGGAATAAAGCACAGAAGCGACCAACCCGACCACGGTGCCAAAGCCGAACAGCATAAGAATGGGCAGCAGATAGGCGAAGGATGGAACCGTTTGCAGCACGTCCAGCATCGGCATGATGACCCGTGCGGCCCGGTCCGAAAAGAACCCCCAGACGCCAAAGGCGAACCCCACAAGAATGGCGAGCGGCACAGAGATGGCAACCAGCGACAGCGTATTCATGCTCTCGCTCCAGTAGCCGATCACCAGCATGTAGAGCATGGAAAACAGCGTAAAGGCCGCCAGTTTCCACCCCGATGCCGCCCATGCCACGGTGCAAAACAGGAACGTTGTCACCGACCAGGGCAGCGAATTAAGGATAAAACGAACCGCCTTGATCGGCCATTCCAACGCCCATGAGATTCCTAGAAAGAACCAGCCAAAGTAATCGACGATCCAACCCATGACCGCGTTCAGCCAGCCAGACAGCGGAAGGATCAGATCCTTAGGATATTCGGCCATCCATACCCATTCGCCCTGAAGGGCAAGGCACACAAGCGTGACGGCGATAACACCCAGCCAATGCAGGCTATTGCGATCAGTTTTCAAGGGCATTGGTCTACCCCTCTTGCACAGGCGTTTCGACACAGCCACAGCCTGCCAGCGCAGTGACCAGACCGCGCGCTGTGGCGGTACCCAGAATTGAGCCATCACTGGCCTCGACAATCACGCCATTCTCGCCTTGTGACAGCTTTGACAACAGCGCTTCGACAAGGGTACCTTCAGAAACCCGTTCCATGTCAGCCACTTGCTTGGCCCCGTCTTCCATGATGTCTTCAGCGCGCAGGATACTTTCCCAAGGGACATCCTGCGTAAATTCGCGCACGTAATCATCGGCAGGGTTCAGGATCAGATCAACGGGGCGCCCGATTTGAACAACCGCCCCATCGCGCATTATTGCCATGCGGTCGGCAATGCGCAGGGCCTCCTGAAAATCGTGGGTGATAAAGACGATGGATTTGTGCAGTTTGGACTGAATGCGCAAGAACTCATCCTGCATCTGCTTGCGGATCAGCGGGTCAAGTGCTGAGAAGGGTTCGTCCAGCAACCACACATCCGGCTCTACTGCCAATGATCGCGCAATACCGACACGCTGTTGCTGCCCGCCGGACAGTTCTTTTGGGAAGTTGTTTTCACGCCCTTCCAGCCCAACCAGTTCAATCACGCGCTTGGCTTGTTTGTATCGCTCTGCTTCTCCAACACCCTGTAGTTTCAATGGAAAAGCGATATTATCGATCACGTTGAGATGCGGCATCAATCCGAAACTCTGGAAAACCATCCCCATCTTGTGACGGCGAATGTCGATCAATTCAGCATCTGATTTCTTCAGCAGATCTTCACCATCCAGCAGGATTTCCCCAGCCGTTGGTTCAACCAGCCGCGACAGGCACCGAACAATGGTGGACTTGCCAGAGCCGGAAAGCCCCATGATCACAAATATTTCGCCGGTATGGACGTCAAAACTCACATCCGCATTGGCAACGATGTGGCCTGCATCGCGCACGGTGTCCGCAAGGTTGCTTGGATCTGCGACATCCCCTTGCCCACCCTCAAAAAACTGATCGGGTTGGGCACCATAGACTTTCCAGACGTTGCGGCACGACATCTTAACGTCACTATGGTCATTGGTCGGGGTCTTCATGTGGTGCTCCGGATCAAAAAAGGGCGTTGCGCCTGCCCCAAGAGGACCAAGCCGCCGTTGATGAAACCCACGCGGGCTTGATCACATCTGTTAGAGATTATCGTGTTGGGGTAAGGGGCGGAAAGCCGGGCAATCCGCCCCAATGATGCTGAAGGCATCATCAACAGGGTTATTGCGTTGCTGCGTCGATCCAGCCCTGCCAGGTGGTTTCGTTATTGACGAGCCACTCAGCGGCAACCTCAGTTACATCGCGCCCTTCACTGTCCACGGCCAAGATTGCCGCATTTTCGTCAGCATTTGTAAGGGTCATTGCCGACAGCATCGCAAAGGCTGCTGGCCATTTTTCTTCAAAGCCGCTCCAGGCTACTTTGTTGACCGTTGCTTGTGCGAAGCCGCAAGCAGTGTCGCGCCCTTGTGTTTCCTCACTACATTCACCGTCGACCTGGTTCCATTCGACCCAGTTGAAGTCATGTGCGGCAAAAATCCAATGGGGCTGCCACATCATCATCAGGATCGGATCTTCAGCTGCCAATGCTGAGGTCAGTTCGGCCACCATAGC
>CALFSV010000113.1 GCA_937916485.1 uncultured Paracoccaceae bacterium
GCCGCTGCCGCTGAATTGGCCGCTGCTGCAGAGGCAGAGGCCGCTGCCGCTGAATTGGCCGCCGCCGAAGCTGCCGCTGCCGAAGAAGCTGCAGCGCTTGAAGCAGAAGCCGCCGCTGCTGCAGAAGAGGCCGCCGCAGCCCTTGCCGCCGCCGAAGCAGAAGCTGCCGCTGCTGTTGAAGCTGCAAGCGATGTCGTGGACGAAGCCGTGGCCGATGCTGTCGCGGCAATTGAACCGCCTGCCATGTCGCTGGACGAGCTTCTGGATCCGGCGAATCTGGACATTGAAGCGGTCACGACCGCGATCCAGGGGGCTGCGATTGATGACGCCACCAAGGAAATGCTTGTGACTGCTGTGACCGCCGCCCAGAACCGGCCAACCCTGCTGCCCCTTGTTCTGCAGCAGATCAGGACTGCCCTCGGCCAATAGCTTTGGCCGATACCTTACCTCCGGTAAGGGCAACGCAAAAACGACAAACGCCGCGCGATCCCTCGCGCGGCGTTTTCATTTCAGGATCAGGCGCTTATCGCACCAGGACAAGTTAGCCGACAAAGGCCTTTTCGATGACGAATTCAGCCGGATCGGAATTGGCCCCTTCGCGCAGGCCTGCCGCCTCGAGCGCGGCCTTCATGTCGAGGTTGAAGGCAAGGCTGCCACAGACCATCGCCCGGTCCGTTTCCGGGTTCAGGGGCGGCACGCCGAGGTCGGCGAACAGCTCTCCATTCTCGATCAATGTCGTGATCCGGCCCATCTTGGGGCTCTGTTCGCGCGTGGTTGTGGGGTAGTAGCGCAGCTTGGCCAGATGCTCTTCGCCAAGCAACTCCTGCATCAGCTCATCCGTGCGCAGCCCCGCTATCAGCTCGCGGCCATAGGTCAGTTCGGCTACGTCGCGGCAGGTATGGGTCACGATGACCTCGTCGTAGTCCTCGTAGGTCTGCGGTTCGCGCAAGAGCGAGGCGAAGGGCGCAAAACCGGTCCCGGTGGAAAAGAAGTACAGCCGCTTGCCCGGTATCAAGGCGTCGTGGACGAGCGTTCCCACCGGCTTGGGCCGCAGGATGATTTCGTCGCCCGGCTGGATGTGCTGCAGCCGCGAGGTGAGCGGGCCATCTGGGACCTTGATTGAATAGAATTCAAGCTCTTCGTCCCATGCGGGCGAGGCGATGGAATAGGCACGTAGCAAAGGCCGGCCATTGTCGCCCATCAGGCCGATCATCACAAACTCGCCCGAGCGGAAGCGCAGGGACATCGGCCGGGTCACCCGGAACGAGAACAGCCTGTCGGTGTAATGGCGGACAGAGGTGACCACCTGAGCGTCTGGAAGGGCGGCGACTTTGGTGGCTTGGGCTTGGGTCACTGGTTTGTGCTCTGTCATCTGTTTCACGGCGATGCTGTAGCATCACCCTCCGTCATAGTGATTGATCTGTGTCAGATAAAGGGGCCTGATCCGTGCTCAGGCGCTGGCTTTGGCCTTGGCGCGTAGCCGGGACTGATAGTCATGGGCCTGCCAGTTTGCGCGGGTCTGCCATTGGGCGGCGGGTTGGCGGGTGGCGAGATCATCAGAAATCGCCACCTCGTCAAAGCCCGAGCGTCGGGCCATGGCGTATTGATCGGCGATCACATGCCCCTCGGCCCGCAGCCTGCCGGTATAGCCCATGGCCCGCAGGGTGCGGGCATGGGTAAAGCCGCGACCATCGGCAAAGGACGGAAACTGGACCGCAATCAGCGGGATCTGCGCCAGCCTGTCGGCCAGCACAGATGGGTCATCGCCCGGCACAAGGCGGATGGCGGCTGGGGCGGCGTCGTTGGCTGCCACCTCAGCCAGCGCCACGATGGGGGCGGTCCAGTCATCTGGGGCAAAGCCTGCGTCGGTCACAAGTACGGTCATTGGGGGCCTTTCCGGGCGCTGCGGCCCGTCGAAGTGTTCGAGATTGGACGAGGGTCGGCTCAGGCGGAGGCCCGGATCGGGCCGCGCACGGCCTTGCCGTCGACAAAGTGGATGCCGCATTCTTCCTTGGCCTGATCGCGCCAGCGGCCAGCCCTTCGATCCTCGCCATCATTCACGCGGGTGGTGCAGGGGGCACAGCCGATTGAAGGGTAGCCCTTGGCGACAAGGGGATGCCGGGGCAACCGGTTCTCGGTGATATAGTCCTGCAGGTCGGCACTGGTCCAATGGGCCAGAGGGTTCACCTTGATGCGGATGTCGCCCTCGTTCTCAAAGAAGTCGAGGCTGGCGCGGGTGCTGCCCTGATAGCGCTTGCGCCCGGTGATCCAGCTGTCAAAGCCCGACAGCGCCTGTTGCAAAGGCTCGGTCTTGCGCAGGGCGCAGCAGGCGTCGGGGTCGTGCAGGTGCAACAGCCCTTCGTTGTCCCGCTCGAACAACTGGGTGCGATCGGCGCGGATGGTCCGGACACCGGTCAGGCGCAGCCGCTCGGCCAGGTCCATCTGGTAGGTCAGCGTTTCGGCAAACAGCATTTCGGTGTCGATAAAGATCACCGGCAGGTCGCGCTGCATGACCGAGACAAGGTGCAAAAGCACAACCGATTCCGCCCCGAAAGAGCTTACCAGCCCGATCTGACCAAGATCGGCGTCGGACAAAGCGCGTTCCATCACGGCGGTGGCGCCGTGATGCTTGTACTTTGTGTTCAGCGCGGCCACGCGGGCCGCGACGGGGGCATCAAGCGGCATTGGCCTTTTCCTCCGCTGCGCTCGTCGGGTAGAGCAGCGCCTTGAACGGCTCCATCCCCAGACGGCGGTAGGTTTGCAGGAACGTCTCGTCCGGTGCTGCGCGCAGATCGAGATAGCCCAGAACCAGCCGTTCTATCGCTGGCACGATTTCGTCCGCCGAAAAGCCGGGACCGGCCCGTTCGCCGATGGTGGCATCTTCAGAGCCGTCGCCGCCTAGCGTGATCTGGTAATTCTCGACCCCGGCCCGGTCGAGGCCAAGGATACCGATATGGCCCACATGGTGATGCCCGCAGGCATTGATGCAGCCCGAAATCTTGATCTTCAGCGGGCCGACCTCATGCTCGAGCTTCAGCTCTTCGAAGCGGGTCGCAATCTCTTGCGCGACCGGGATCGAGCGGGCGGTGGCAAGGGCGCAGTAGTCCATGCCGGGGCAGGCGATGATGTCAGAGACGAGCCCGATGTTGGCGGTTGCCAGATCCGCCTCGCGCAATGCGGCGTAAACGGCGGCAAGGTCGGATTTGTGCACATGGGGCAGGATCACGTTCTGCTCATGGCTGATCCGCAGCTCACCATGGCCAAAACGCTCGGCCAGATCGGCCATGACGCGCATCTGGTCGGCGGTGGCATCCCCCGGCGTGGCGCCATGCTTTTTGATCGAGATGGACACGATGGCATAGCCTTCGGCCTTGTGGGCAGAAAGGTTCGTATCGCTCCACGACCGGAAGGCGGGATTGGCGAGGCGGGCGGCCTCATAGCTGTCAGTCGGTGCGCTGCGAAAGGCGGGCGGGGCAAAGTGCCCTTCGATCTGGGTCAAAAGCTGCTGGTCGAACCCGGCGAAGGCGGGCCGAAGCTCTGCAAACTTTGCCTCCACAAGGTTGCGGATGGTGTCGATGCCGTTCTCATGCACCGTGATCTTGATCCGGGCCTTGTACTTGTTATCGCGGCGGCCCAGCAGGTTGTAGACGCTGACGATGGCCTCGCAATAGGGCAGCAGGTCGGCCTTGGGCAGAAACGCCCGCAGGACCTTGCCCACCATCGGTGTACGGCCAAGACCGCCACCGACGATGACCTCGAACCCCGGCGCGCCAGAGGCGTCGCGCACCATGCGCAGGCCGATGTCATGGGCCTTGGTCACGGCGCGGTCGGTGGGCGATCCGGTCACGGCGATCTTGAACTTGCGGGGCAGGAACTGAAACTCGGGGTGGTCAGTGGACCATTGGCGCAGCAATTCTGCGACCGGGCGGGGGTCTTCGATCTCATCCGCGGCGGCCCCGGCAAAATGGTCGGCCGTCACGTTGCGGATGGTGTTGCCGCTGGTCTGAATGGCGTGCATGCCCACATCGGCCAGCGCCTCCAGCATATCGGGCACATCGGCCAGCTTGGGCCAGTTGTACTGGATGTTCTGGCGGGTGGTGAAATGGCCGTAGCCCTTGTCGTAAGTTTCGGCCAGATAGGCGAGCTGGCGCATCTGCACGGGGTTGAGGGTGCCGTAAGGTACGGCCACCCGCAGCATGTAGGCGTGCAGTTGCAGATAAAGGCCATTCATCAGGCGCAGAGGCTTGAACTCATCCTCGGTGAGCGCACCCGACACCCGCCGCTCGACCTGGCCGCGGAACTGGGCGACCCGCTCGCGCACGAAAGCCTCGTCAAAGTCATTGTAAACATACATCGGATCAGACCTCTACCTGCTTGCCGTGGGCGTAGTTCGATGGGCCGCGGGTGCGGAATGCCTCGCGGAAATGGATGGGTTGAGGGCCTGTGGCCCCCGGTTTGGCATCGGCCAGATAAGGGCCAACGGCGATCTCGGGCTGGGCTTGGGCAAACAAGAGGCGGATGGTGGCATGGGCCTCATCCTCGATCAGCTCTGCCTGGGCGATGTCACGGGTCCAGCGGTCGTCCTCGGTCAGCCAGATGGCGTCGCCCAGCATCAGGTCGTTGGCTGTGATGACCTTGGGGGTGAAATGGCGGCTCATGTGGCATGTCCTTCGGTGGGCTGGAACAGCGGGGCAAGTTCCAGCGAGCAGAGGGTTTCGGCCTGCCGGGGGGCAAGGCCGTAAAAGGTCAGGGCGGGGCCGGTCAGGCGGGCCTCTGTCAGGGTCGGCTCCAGCTGGGCCAGCGTGGTGGCAAGGATGCGCTGGTCGGGGCGTGAGACGTTTTCGATCACGGTCACCGGGGTGGCCGGGTCTGCGCCATGCATCAAGAGGCGGCCCTGAATAAAGCGAGCGGTCTTCTTGCCCATGTAGATGGCGGCAACCTCGCCGGGACGGGCTAACGCCTTCCAGTCGTGTTCGGCAAATCCCTTGGTGTCATGCCCGGTCAGAAAGCGGACCGAGGCGTTGCGATGCCGCCGGGTGAGGCTTTGCCCGATGCTGGCCACCGCGGCGGAGGCGGCGGTGATGCCGGGAATAATGCGATAGGAGATGCCTGCAGCCAGGATCGCCTCGATCTCTTCATCCAGACGGCCAAAGACGGTGGGATCGCCTGATTTCAGCCGCACCACCTGCGCGCCGGTCCGGGCGTGTTCGACGATGAGGGTATTGATGTCGCGCTGGGCTATCGAGGTGCCGAAGCCTTCTTTGCCCGCGTCGATCATGATCGCCTCACGGCGGGCAAGCTCCAGAATGGCCGGGGTGACCAGCCGGTCGTAGATGACGACATCGGCCGCATCGAGGGCCTTGCGGGCCTTGAGCGTTAGCAGGTCGGGGTCACCGGGGCCGGCGCCAACGAGATCGACATGACCTTCCTTTGCGTCCGAGGCCAGATGGGCGTCCAGCAGCTGGTGCAGGGCAGGGGTCACACCCTCTGCGCCCTTGGCCCCGAGCGCCTCGGGACCGGTCTTGAAGTAATAGTCCGCCCAGAAATCGCGCCGCTTGCGGCCCATCGGCAGGCTTTCGGCAACATGGCGAAAGGATTTGCCAATCCGGGCCAGAAGGCCCAGCGACGCGGGCAGGCGTTCCTCAAGATCGGCCTTGATCTTGCGGGCCAGGACTGGGGCCGCGCCCTCGGTGCCGATGGCGATCGTCACGGGATCGCGATCAACGATGGCAGGCGTGATGAACTGGCTGTCGGTGAGATTGTCGACAATATTGACCAGCGCCCCGTCCGCATGGGCGAGGCGGGCGGTGCGGCGATCTTCGGCTGCGTCATCATGGGCGGCATAGAACAGGGCGGCGCACAGGGCATCGCCGGGTTCCATGGCGCGGGACAGCAACCGGATCCGCCCTTCGGCGGCCAGTCTTACGACATCTGCCTCCGGCTCAGCAGCGATGACGGTCAGATGCGCCTCGGTCTTGAGAAGCAGGCGCATCTTGGCCAGGGCGGTCTCACCCCCACCGGCGACCACGATGCGGCGGCCTGCGACGGCCAGAAAGATCGGGAAATGCTGCATTGCGCCCTCGGGTTTCAGTTCCCGTCCAACATAGAACATTATTCCGTATTTTGACCACAGGATGGGATAGATAAGGACAAGTGTTCCTGCTAGCTTCGAATTTTGGCGGATCGTTCCGTTTGAGGGAGAAAAGACGAATGGCGTTTCGGGTTGACGAGATGGATCGGAAAATTCTGACAGAGCTTCAGCGCGATGCCAGCCGCTCTTTGGACGATCTGGCGCGGGCGGTAGGCTCATCCAAGACGCCGGTCTGGAACCGCATTCGCAAGATGCGCGAGGCTGGCATCATCGGCCAGCAGACGGTGATCCTTGATGCCGAGGCCTTGGGGTTCGAGGCGACCTTCTTTGTCCTGATCCGCACGTCGGAACATGAGGCAGACTGGCAAAACCGCTTTCTGGCCGCCCTCAAGGCCCGGCCCGAAGTGCAGGAGGCCCACCGCCTGGCGGGCGACATCGACTATATCCTGAAGGTCAGGGTCAAGAACGCCCGCGCCTATGACGCCTTCTACCAGGCCCTGATCGCAGAGGTCCGCGTCTATAATGTGACCGCCCTACTGTCGATGGAAGAGATCAAGTCGACGGTGGCCCTGCCGCTGTAAACGGTTTCAGATTGTGCGCTTCCGCGCGTTCCTTTTCCGCGCCTGTCTTGGTGACGCCACCGCCCGCCGTCGCGCCTTTGGGGGCTTCGGATGCCTCCGGCGGGGATATTTATGATCCAAAGAAGATCAGCAGGTGACGATGAGATGTTCGAGGCCGTGGAAGTGATAGACGTCGCCGTATAGGGGGGGCTGTGCGAGGGCCAGTCTGGGACATCTCGCAAACAGGGTCTTGAGGGCGATCAGCAGCTCGAGCCGGGCCAGCGGGGCGCCGACGCAGAAATGGATGCCGCCCCCGAACGCGGTGTTGGCTGGCCCGCTACGGGAGGCCTCGAAGCTGTTGGGGTCGGGGTAGGCCAGCGGGTCCCGGTTGCCGGCTGCCAGCAGGCAGGCGACCTGATCGCCGCGCTGGAAGGTATGCCCGAAGAGCGTCACCTCTTCGTAGACCCAGCGGGTGAACATATGCAGCGGCGGATCGAAGCGCAGGATTTCCTCGACGCATGCTGCGTCGAGGGGGGGACGACTGCTCTGGCCAAGGAGTGTGGCCACTCCGTTCCCCAGCGTGTGCACGGTGGCCTCGTGCCCGGCGTTCAGCAAAAGGATGCAGGTTGTGATCAGCTCATCCGTCGACAGCTTGCTTCCGTCCTCTTCGGCGGCGATGAGCTGGGTGATGAGGTCGTCAGCCGGTTCGTGCCGCTTTTGCGCAATATAACCACGCAGGAAGTCGGAGAAGGCGAGGGTGGCGTCGACCGCCGCCGCCTCGATCGTTTCGGTCCGCCGCGCCTGGTACATGGCAACCATGGCGTTGGACCAATTGAGCAGATCCTCTGCCCGGTCCTCTGGCACGCCAAGCAGGCGGCAGATGATGATGACGGGTACCAGCCTGGCGTAGTGGTCCAACAGATCGAAGGGCTCGTCGGGGAAGGTGTCGATGAGGTGGTGACATAACCTTTCGATTTCGGGACCAAGCGCTGCGATCCGCCGTGTGGTGAAGGCCCTGAGAACCAGGCTGCGCAGCCGTGTGTGCTGCGGCGGTTCCAGTTCGAGCATCGAATGCGCTTCGATGGCGTAGAAGGGGGCCAGTGTCTCTGGGATCGTGGGGGCGCATTCGGCGGGGGCTTCACGCCCCAGTCGCCGGTCCCGCAGCAAAGCGCTGACCGCCTTGTGCGAGGTGGCGCAGGCCATGTCGTAGTCCTCCCACCAGAACAGGTCGCCCGTCGCCCGCGCCCGGTCATAGAAAGGGTAGGGGTCTTGCACGAAGGCGGGATCGGTGGGGGACTGGTGCAGGTGCTTCATGCCCCAAGGCTTGCCCGCAGCCTCTGGTCTTTGCAAGGCCGTGCTTGCTAAAGTCGATGTCATGAAACCATCGGGTATCAGGCGCGCGGCGGCCATCGTGCTGTTCTTGGCGGTCGTTGCGGGTTTTGCAGCGGCGGTGTGGAGCTTTGGCTATCGCGCGGCCCTTGATCCCCTTGCCCGGCGAGGACAGGCGGACCTTGCCCTGGCGGCGGACCGTCTTACCGGCGAATTGCAGCGCTTTCGCGAGTTGGCGGTGCTGATGGCGGATCATCCCACCTTGACGGCCCTGGTGGACGGAAAGGTGCCTGTGCCCGAGGCGGTGGCCCTGTTGCGCCAGGTTGCGGACAAGACCGGGTCGCTCGATATTCTGCTGGTGGATGCAACCGGTCAGGAACTGGCCCGCGCCGCGGATGAGGAGGGTGTGGCCTACGCCATGAGCCACGCCCAGACCCCCTATTTCGAACGGGCGATGGATGGCGCCCTGGGTGTCTATCATCTGCTGAGCGCAAGGTATGACCGCCGCGCCTTTGTCTTTGCCGCACCGATCTTTGCCCCGGACGGTCCTGTTGTGGGGGCGGTGATCGTGGTGACCGATGTGGAAGAGGTGGAGGCCGGTTGGCGCGGCGACCGGCCAACGGTGTTCTTTACAGACGCGCTTGGGGTGATCTTTGTGTCCAACCGGTCCGAGTTGCTGTTTCGCGCCCGGTCGGGTGATCCGGTGACGGCGAGCCTGAGCGCGGAGTATCCGGCGGGCCGGGTGACGGCCTTTGTCGGCTATCATCCCCGCTATGTCAGCGGCCACGAGATCTGGCAGGTGGATGGCGGGCCCTATGTTCCCGCCCGTGCCCTGCATCTGACGCTGGACCTGCCGGTGGTGGGCATGCAGGGCGCGGCGCTTTTGGATGTGTCCCCGGCCCGACAGTTGGCCTCCTTGCAGGCGGCGGTGACGGCGGCCCTGTGCCTGGCTTTTGGCGCCATGTTGTTCCTGGCGACAGAGCGCAGGCGCACCCTGGCCCAGGCCAATGCCCGCCTTGAGGCCCGGGTGGCGGACCGGACGGCAGAGCTGTCGGCGCTCAACGCCGATCTGCGCCGCGAAGTGGCCGAGCGTATCGCGGCCGAGGCCCGTCTGACCCGGGCGCAGGCTGATCTGGTGCAGGCGGGCAAACTGTCCGCTCTGGGTCAGATGTCTGCAGGCATCAGCCACGAATTGAACCAGCCGCTGATGGCGATCCGGTCCTTTGCGGAGAATGCCGAGGCATTTCTCGAACGCGGCCAGCCCGAGGTCGCCGCCCAGAACCTTGGCCGGATCAGCGAGCTGGCCCGCCGCATGGGCCGCATCATCCGAAATCTGCGCGCCTTTGCCCGTCAGGAGAGCGAGCCTTTGACCGATGTCGACCTTGTCCCGGTCGTCGAGGCTGTTCTTGAGATGGCAGGGCCCAAGGCCCGGCAGGCCGAAACCCGGCTGGTTTGGGATCGCCCGTCAGTGCCCGTGGTGGTCCGTGGCGGCGAGGTGCGCCTGCAGCAGGTGATCCTCAATCTGGTGAACAATGCCATCGACGCCATGGCCCAAAGCCCTGAACGACGCGTCGAGATCGCCATTCTGTCCGGCCCCCGGGTGACCCTGTCGGTTCGCGATACCGGGCCGGGGCTGACCGAGCCCGAGCGCATCTTTGATCCGTTCTACACCACCAAGGCGGCGAGCGAGGGGGAGGGGATGGGCCTTGGCCTGTCGATCTCCTACGGTTTGGTCCAGTCGTTTGGCGGCGCGATCCGGGGCCGCAACCATCCCGAGGGCGGGGCGATCTTTACGGTAGAGCTTGATCCTCCGCAGCAAGGGGAAGACAAGGCAGCATGACACGACGGGTCCTATTGATCGATGATGAGCGTGAGGTGCGCGAGGCGCTGGGCCAGACGTTGGAGCTGGCCGATCTCGATCCCTTGCTTGCCGGATCGTTCGTCGAGGCCAAGGATCATATCGATGCCCGCTTTGACGGGGTGATCGTTACCGACATCCGGATGCCGGGGCGGGACGGGTTTCACCTGTTGTCCCACGTTCGCAGCCTTGATGCGGACCTGCCGGTCATCCTGCTGACCGGAGAGGGGGATGTTCCCATGGCCGTTCGGGCAATGGCCGAGGGGGCACATGGGTTCCTGGAAAAGCCCTGCGCCCCCAGCGATTTTCTGGCCGTGGTGGAAAAGGCGCTCAAGGCCCGTGCGCTTGTGCTGGAAAACCGCCGCCTGCGCCTTGAGGTTGAGGCGGGCGATGCTGCGGCCCGGATGCTTTTGGGGCAATCCCGCCAGGCTCAGGAGATGCGGGGCCAGATCAGGGCGGTTGCCCGCGGCAGTTCCGAAGTTTTGGTAACGGGTGAGGCGGGGTCCGGAACCTCCAAGGTGGCAGAGGTGATCCACTTGCTGTCTGCCGCTGCCAGCCATCCTTTTGTCAAACGGGGCGCCGCAGGTCTGGCCGTGGAGGCGCTCGATGACAATATCGCGGCCGCAAAGGCCGGGTCGCTCTACCTAGATGAGGTAGGCATGCTGCCGGTGGCGGCCCAATATGCCTTGCTTGACCGTCTGGAAGGGGGCCTTCCTGTCCGGGTGCTGGCAGGCACGACCCGTGATCTGGCAACCGAGGTGTCCGAAGGCCGCTTCAACGCCGACCTCTATTACCGCCTCGACCTGATGCGCGTCCGCATTCCCAGTCTGCGCGAGCGGAAAGAAGATATCCCGCTGCTGTTCCGTCACTACGTCGCGCAGGCCTGCGAACAGGCCAACCTCCCCGAACCGCCGATCCCGGCTGACGTCCTCGGTCGCCTGATGGCTCAGGACTGGCCGGGTAATGCCCGGTCCCTGATGAACGCGGCCATGCGCTTTGCCATGGGGCTGGGCGAGGCGCAGGAGGCCGAGGGCCTTGGTCTTGCAGAACAGATGGCCCAGGTCGAACGGTCGCTACTGATCGAGGCGCTCCGCCGCCAAGGTGGGCATGCGACCGAAACCGCCAAGGCGCTGAAGCTGCCGCGCAAGACGTTTTATGACAAACTGGCGCGCCATGGGCTTCGGCCCGAGGACTATCGCTAGGCACGCCATCGCAAACGGACCTCCCGACGATCACAAAGTGGCAAAAGGGGAAAGCCATGACACACCATGTTGCCACCTGTTCCTGCGGTCAACTTTCAGCCCGTTGCGAGGGCCCCCCGATCCGGGTCACGGTGTGTCACTGCCGTGCCTGCCAGCGCCGGACGGGAAGCGCATTTAGCGCCAATGCCCGATATGATCGGACAAGGGTCACGATTGTGGGTTCGGCGCAAACCTTTACCCGGATCGGGGATGAAGGCAGCCGGATCGTCCAGAGCTTTTGCCCGGTTTGCGGAGCAACTGTGCACTACGGGATTGAAGGCATGCCCGAAATGATCGCAATCCCAGTTGGTGGTTTCGCGGACCAGACGTTCCCGGCGCCGACTGTCTCAGTGTATTGTTTGCGCCAGATGCCTTGGGTTGAGATTACCGCCGACCCGTTGGTACGGGACGATTGATCCCATCGCGATGTGTGAAAAGTCGCACATAGGGCGCAAACATATGTGCGGAAATTCGCCACAGAGTGGGGTGCAATCTGCGGGCTCACTCAAATTTCCGTCATAATGCATTGAAAATCGGTAGTTTATACATCGCCCGTTTTAGAGGCGGTTTTTTGCTTGCGACCAACGGTCCCTAAGCGTCCTGTGTCACCGTGCATCCCGGGAGGGGATGGACCGAGTATATCTCATCAAGGGGGAGACCCATGAAGTTTCTGTCATTCGCCGCTGCTGCGGCCGCCGCCACCATTTCCGCCTCCGCCGCCCTGGCTGACCCCATGGGCTGTGACGATGGCGAAATCGTCGTCAAGTTCAGCCATGTGACCAACACTGACCGTCACCCCAAGGGTATCGCTGCCACTCTGCTGGCCGAGCGGGTCAATGCCGAGATGGACGGCACCATGTGCATGGAGGTCTTCCCGAACTCCACGCTTTACACCGACGAGCAGGTTATCGAAGCACTGCTGCGCGGCGACGTCCAGCTGGCCGCCCCGTCGCTGTCGCTGTTTGAATCGATCACCAAAGCCTACCGTCTGTTCGACCTTCCCTTCATGTTCAACAACATCGAAGCGGTTGACATGTTCCAGGCTTCCGAGACCGGCCAAGCCATGCTCGACGCCATGCAGCGTCGTGGTCTGCAGGGCCTTGGCTACTGGCACAATGGCATGAAGCAGATTTCGGCCAACGTCCCGCTTGAGACGCCTTCCGACGCCAACGGTCTCAAGTTCCGGGTTCAGCCGTCCGACGTGCTGGTCGCCCAGATGTCCGCCCTGGGCGCTTCGCCCCAGCCGATGGCATTCGCTGAGGTCTACGGTGCGCTGCAGACCGGCGTTGTGGACGGTCAGGAGAACACCTGGTCGAACATCTACGGCCAGAAGTTCTTTGAAGTTCAGGACGGCATCACCGAAACCAACCACGGCATCATCGACTACATGGTCGTGACCTCGGTTGATTTCCTTGACAGCCTTGACGCCGACACCCGTGATCAGTTCCTGACGATCCTCGACGAGGTGACCACATCGCGCAACGCCGCGGTGAAAGAAGTTGACCTTGCCGCACGTCAGGCCATCCTCGACGCCGGTGGCACCATCCGTGAACTGACACCCGAGCAGCGTCAGGCATGGGTTGATGTCATGCTGCCCGTCTGGGCACAATTCGCTGAAGAAGTCGGTCAAGAGAACATCGACGCGGCGCAAGCCATCAACGACAGCATGTAAGTTAGCGATCAAGGGCCTGCGGAAGCGAGTTTCCGCAGGCTCGAATCGCGATTGGCCGCGGCCCTTGGGAGGGGGCCGCGGCCACCTGTCCATTCTTTCCGGGGGGCTTGCCATGGCGGGCAGCAAATACGTACCAAAGACGGGGCTGGCCCGCTTTGTGCATGGGTTCGAGGAAACGGCTATCGCCGTCCTGCTTGGCCTTATGACGCTTCTGACCTTCGTCAACGTGGTCCTGCGCTACGCTTTCAACTCGAGCATTATCTGGAGCCTCGAGGTCACGCTGGTGCTGTTTTCCTGGCTGGTCCTGTTTGGCATTTCCTACGGGTTCAAGGTGACCGCCCACCTGGGCGTCGACGCTGTGACCAACCTGTTTTCACCTGAAACTCGCCGCATCATGGGGCTTCTCTCGGGCGTGATCTGCATCTTTTACGCTTTGCTGATCCTCAAGGGGGCCTGGGATTACTGGGCACCTTTTGCCGATTTGCCAAAGACGACTGGTCGCTGGATCCCGACCGGGCTGGACTGGGATGCCCGCCGCTATGGTTTTACCGAGACGGGGCAGATCCCGATCCCCTTTGACTGGCTCAAGACTTGGCTGGAACAGACCTTCAATTCTTACGTCGAGGGGGGCGAGCTGAAGTTTGACGAGTATCGCAAGCTGCCTGTCCTCGTGCCCTATGCCATTCTGCCGGTCGCCTGCTTTCTCATTCTGTTCCGGGTCGTTCAGGCGACCCTGCGTATCTGGCGCGGAGAGCAGGAAAGCCTGATCGTCAGCCACGAAGCCGAAGATGCGGTTGAAGAAGCCGCCGCCTTGAACCGGGGAAACTAGAACCATGGAAGTCGCTCTTCTTTTTACCCTGATCGTTGGCCTTTTGCTGATTGGGGTCCCAATTGCGGTGAGCCTTGGCCTGTCCTCGATCATCTTCCTGCTGGCGTTTTCGGACACCTCGCTGGCTTCGGTGGCCCAGTCGCTCTACCAGGCGATGGCGGGTCACTATACCCTGCTGGCGATCCCGTTCTTTGTCCTGGCGTCGTCCTTCATGTCGACGGGCGGGGTGGCCAAACGGATCATCCGCTTTGCAATCGCCTGCGTTGGCCATTTGCAAGGTGGTCTGGCCATTGCGGGCGTCATGGCCTGTATGATGTTCGCTGCCCTCTCTGGGTCCAGCCCGGCGACCGTTGTTGCCATCGGTTCGATCGTGATCGCGGCGATGCGTCAGGTGGGCTACACCAAGGATTTTGCCGCTGGCGTCATCTGTAACGCTGGCACGCTGGGCATCCTGATCCCCCCCTCCATCGTCATGGTGGTCTATGCTAGTGCCACGGACGTCTCGGTCGGCCGGATGTTCCTTGCCGGGGTCTTTCCGGGCCTCTTGGCCGGTCTGATGCTGATGGTCACGATCTATGTGATCGCCCGCATCCGCAACATGCCAAGGGGCGAGTGGCAGGGTTGGGGCGAAATCTTCGACTCGTTCCGGGATGCCGCATGGGGCCTTTTGCTGATCCTGATCATCATGGGGGGCATCTACGGCTTTCCAGGAATCCGCTTTCAGGAAGGGCTGAGCCTGATCTACTGGCAGGGCGGTATCTTTACCCCGACCGAGGCGGCGGCCGTTGCGGCGATCTACGCCTTTGTCGTGGCGACCTATATCTATCGCGACATGGGGCCGCTGGCCGCCGGTCCCGATGGCAAGCCGATCTCGCTGCTGCGCAAGCCGCAGGCGCTGATCACCGGGTTCTTTCATGCCGATACCCGCGCCACCCTTTTCGAGGGCGGCAAGCTGACCGTGACCCTGATGTTCATCATTGCCAATGCGCTGATCCTCAAGCACGTTCTGACCGATGAGCAGATCCCGCAGCACATCGCCGAGGCCATGCTGGGGGCGGGCCTTGGCCCGGTGACCTTCTTGATCATGGTCAACGTGATCCTGCTGATCGGTGGCCAGTTCATGGAACCGTCGGGTCTGATCGTCATTGTGGCGCCTCTGGTGTTTCCGATTGCCATTTCGCTTGGCATCGATCCCATTCACCTTGGCATCATCATGGTCGTGAACATGGAGATCGGGATGATCACCCCGCCGGTTGGTCTGAACCTGTTCGTCACCAGCGGCGTGGCGGGCATGTCGATGATGGCGGTTGTTCGCGCGGCTCTGCCGTTCCTGGCCGTTCTCTTTGTCTTCCTGATCCTGATCACCTATGTCCCACAGATCTCGATCTGGCTGCCGACCCTTGTGATGGGGCCGGAGATCATCATCAATTAGCGCGGTTCAGCGGAGCGCTACCGCGCAAGCTGTTTGCATCCCGTGGCGCGGCGATACCCTGATCGGGTCGCCGCGCCATTGATTTTGGGCAGGAGCCTCCGGCGGGGATATTTGGAGCGAGATGAGGATCAGGCGTTTTCGAGGGCCGTCACGATCGGGGAGAAGTCGCTGGCCTTGAGGCTTGCGCCACCGACCAAAGCCCCGTCTACGTCGTCGATGCCGAAGATCTCGGCGGCATTGCCGGCCTTGACCGACCCGCCGTAGAGGATCCGCATGTCTCCACCCTGTGCAAAGCGGTCCACGAGCGCGGCCCGAAGGTGGGCATGAACCTCGCCGATCTGCTCTGCGGTGGCTGTGAGACCGGTGCCGATGGCCCAGACCGGTTCATAGGCGACGACCGTATTGTCGCCAGTGCAGCCGTCGGGCAGGGAGCCTGCGAGTTGGTCCGCCAGCACCGTCAGTGTGTCGCCCGCTTCGCGCTGGGCCAGCGTTTCGCCGATGCAGATCACCGCGATGAGCCCGGCTGCCTGAGCGGCGACAGCCTTGTCGTGGACGATGGCGCTGGTTTCAAAGTGGTCCTGCCGCCGTTCGGAATGTCCCAGTATGACGTGGCTGGCGCCTGCGTCCAGAAGCATGGCGGCGGAGATGTCGCCCGTGTGGGCGCCGTTTGCGGCGCTATGGCAATCCTGTCCACCCAATGCCAAGGCGTGCCCTTTGCCCGCCTGGCTGGCCCGGGCCAGCAACGTGGCGGGCGGGCAGATCAGCAGATCGACCGATGGCGCAGGGTGGGCTTGAATCAGGGCGGTCAATTCGTCCAGAGCCGCGGCGGTGCCGTTCATTTTCCAGTTTCCGGCGGCAAGTTTGCGACGCATGCTTATCTCGTTTCAGTAGGAACTTGGGGGACCGCAAAAGCGTCCGGTTTAACCTTGGGCGGTCAGGTTTTCGTCGAACTTGATCGACTCGCCGCAGCCGCAGGCATCGACCACGTTCGGATTGCGGAACTTGAAGCCAGATTCCAGAAGCGAGGTTTCGTAGTCGATCTCTGTTCCAAAAAGGAACATCTGGGCCATGGGTGCGATCATCACCCGTGCCCCTTCCTGTTCGACGATCTCGTCCATGCCATTGACCTCGGTCACATATTCCATGGTGTATTCCATGCCCGCACATCCACCCTTCTTGACGCCGATGCGCAGCCCTTCGTGGCTGTCGCGTGCCATGAGCTTTGCGATCTGGGCGGCGGCCCTTGGCGTGATGGTCACGGCCTGTTTGCCTGGAATGCCGAACATGAGAAGTCTCCTTTGCGTAGCAAGGTAGGCCCGATGGCGTGTCCGCTCAAGAGGGCGAGGCGGGTTACATGAACCCCAATTCCAATCGAGCCTCGTCGGACATCATGTCCATGCCCCATTGGGGTTCCCAGACCAGATCCACATCCACCTGTTTCACCCCGGCGACCGGTTCGATGGCCGAGGCAACCCAGCCGGGCATCTCGCCCGCTACGGGGCAGCCGGGGGCTGTCAGCGTCATGGCCACGTTGACGGCGTTCTCATCCGAAATCTCGATCGTGTAGACCAGTCCGAGGTCGTAGATATTGACCGGAATTTCCGGGTCATAGACCGTGCGGCAGGCCTCGACGACGGCGTCGTAGAGCGGATGGTCTGTGCTGGACGGCGCGATCAGGGGCGTGCCTTCGAGTTGGGTGTCGGCCATGAGATGGTGGTTCCTGTTCGAGAAATCCTGACAGAAGATATAGGGTTTAGGCGTCGCAGGGTAAAGGGGGGCGTTTGCCCGGTAACCTATACGTGCCCGTTTCTGGCTGTTTCACCCTGGCGCGCCCCTTATGGCGTGGTACCTGGCGCTAGCTTTCGTCCTCCGAAAAGAGCCAGTCGGCCAGTGCTGCGGCGATCAGGGCGCCGGCGATCTGGGCCAGCAGAAAGCCAGGCAGGTCGTTGGGGCGGATGCCTGTGAATGTGTCACTGAAGCTGCGCGCAATCGCGACTGCTGGATTGGCGAAGGAGGTCGATGCTGTGAACCAGTATGCGGCTGAAATGTAGAGCCCAACCATCCATGGCACGGCCTGGGGGGCATGCCGCACCCCTGCAAAGATGGCAAAGACCAGTCCGAAGGTTGCTACCCCTTCGGACAGCCATTGTGCAGGCCCGGTCCGGACTGTCATGGAGGCCTGCAGGATTTCCTGTTCGAACATCGCATGCGCCAGCAGCGCGCCGACGATGCCGCCTACGATCTGCACCAGGACATAGGGCGCCACATCGCTGACCTGGGCCTTGCGCCTCAGGGCCAGCGCGATGGTGACGGCCGGGTTGAAATGGGCCCCTGAAACCGGACCGAGCGCGGTGATCAGCACCACGAGGATCGCCCCGGTGGCGAGTGTGTTGCCCAGCAGGATCAGGGCCACGTCATCTGTCAGTTGCGCAGCCATGATCCCGGATCCGACGACGGTGCAGACCAGAAGCATTGTGCCAAGGGCTTCTGCGACAAGGCGTTGAGGGGGCGAGGATGTCATCGTCTTTCATGTCCTTCTGGCCAGCCCCGGATTCTCCGGCGGCTCAACATAATGTTGTTCTTGCGAGGACGTGTCGGACGCGCCCTCAATCACCAAACAAGGACCCAGGATGCCGCGGGGTCTGCGAAACCGGAAAAGAACCGACGAAATCCACTTTGGCCCTAGGGGTCAACAAACCGACATCTAAGGCTTTGGTAGAGCGGCGAAATGCGGTTGGTCAACGATTGCAACACCTGTCCCCAAGAAAACTTGACACTGTGCCTTCAAAGTATTGGCCTATGACGGTGTTGTGGTCCGGTGCGTCGATTTACGAGGTCGGCCGGACAAGAATGTCACAAGGGGTGCCTTATCGATGCGTTATCTTCATCTGATACTCGAAGTCCGGTTCCTGCCCCTGACCCTTGCTGCGGTGGCCGTGCTGGCAGGCGCTTTGCTGGTGCTGGCCTATCCGTCCCTTGCCGGTCTGGGCTGGTTTGGGGTCCTCCTGGGCCTTGCTGTGCTGGCCCTTGGTCTGCGCGATCTGACGCAGACCCGTCATGCCATCCTGCGCAACTATCCCGTCGCCGCCCATCTGCGGTTTCTGCTGGAGGGCATCCGTCCCGAGATGCGCCAGTACTTTTTCGAAGGCGACAAGGATGGTGCCCCCTTTACCCGCGACAAGCGGGCCATCGTCTATCAACGGGCCAAGCGCGAATTGGACAAGCGTCCCTTTGGCACCCAATTCGACGTTTATGAGGAGCAGTACGAGTGGCTGCAACATTCCCTTGTTCCTGCCCGGCCGGTGACGGAAGGGGCGCTGCGTGTCACTGTTGGGGACCCCGGCGTCTGTTTGCTGCCCTATTCGGCCTCGGTCCTGAACATCTCGGCGATGAGTTATGGGGCCTTGTCCCCCAATGCGGTTCTGGCGATGAACCACGGGGCCCGGATGGCGGGCTTTGCCCATGATACCGGCGAGGGCGGCGTGTCGCCCTATCACCGCGAGCATGGCGGCGACCTGATCTGGGAGATCGGGTCAGGCTACTTTGGCTGCCGCACACCCGAAGGCGCCTTTGATCCCGAGATGTTTGCCACGACGGCGCGGGACCCGCAGATCAAGATGATCGAACTGAAGCTAAGCCAGGGGGCCAAGCCTGGTCATGGCGGCGTCCTGCCCGCGGCCAAGATCACGCCCGAGATTTCGCGCATCCGCGGCGTTCCGATGGGGGTGGATTGCGTGTCGCCGGCCAGTCATTCCGTCTTTTCGACGCCTTTGGAGCTGATCGCCTTTCTGGGCGAACTGCGCGAGCTGTCGGGGGGCAAGCCCGTCGGCTTCAAGCTGTGTGTGGGCCACCCGTGGGAGTTTCTGGCGATCTGCAAGGCGATGGTCGAAACCGGGAGCGTTCCTGACTTTATCGTCGTCGATGGCAAGGAAGGCGGCACCGGGGCGGCCCCGCTTGAGTTCATGGACCACGTCGGGATGCCGCTGCGCGACGGGCTGACGCTGGTGCACAACGCCCTTGTCGGCTGCAACCTGCGCGACCGTATCCGCATCGGTGCCTCGGGCAAGATCATCTCGGCCTTTGACATGGCCCGGGTCATGGCGCTTGGGGCGGATTTGTGCAACTCGGCCCGGGGGTTCATGTTCGCGGTGGGCTGCATTCAGGCGCAGGCCTGTCATACCGGGCATTGCCCCACCGGTGTCACTTCGGCTGATCCCTTTCGTCAACGCGCGCTTGTGGTCACGGACAAATCCCAGCGGGTCGCCAACTTTCATCGCAACACGGTGCTTGCGCTGGGGGAACTGGTGGCGGCGGCTGGTCTTGACCATCCGGGCGCATTGCGGCCGCATCACTTTCAGCGGCGCGGGGCGTCGGACCGGGTGGTGACCTATGCCGATCAGTACGAGATGCTGGTGCCGGGGCAGTTGCTAAGCGATCCGGACAGCTCTCCCCGCTTTGGCGGGGCCTGGGCGATGGCGCAGTCGGCCAGTTTCGCGCCCTATCACAACGCCAAAGAGGCGGTGGTCTAGGCGCGGCCTATTCGGCGGCGGCCAGATCACGGACTGGGTCTGACGGCCTTAACCGCGCCTCGCCCAATCGCGGGTGCAACCGGCTGGCGATGCCCCAGGCCACAAGACAGGCCGTTCCTGCTGCAACAAAGATGCCGGCGATGGGAGCGGCAAGCAGGATCAGCCAGGCGATGCCCGGCGTCGCAATCCCGGACACATCCCGGAACGAGGAATAGACCGCCGACATCTCGGTCCGTTCCGAGGGTTTGACGGCCATGAGGAAGGGCAAGCCAGCGCAGATGTCCAATAGGATGAGAAAGAAACTGCCCGCGAACAGCAAAACGACCGTCGCCCAGGGGGCCGCTGCCCCTACGCCCGCACCGGCAAAAAGGATCGCGCAGGCCATGAAACCGGTGCGAACCGAATAGCGCACCGACCGCGCCTGCATCCAGCGTAGCATGAAGGGCGACAGGAACAGGGCGGCGTTGGTGACCGACAACAGGATACCGCCCAACTGGTCACCGAGATTATTCTCGACGGCAAAGATCGGAAGGTACACCACATAGGCCCACCATCCGCAGGACCGGATCACGGCGAACAGCCAGCCTGCCACAAGCCGGGGCTGTTGAAAGAACCGGCCAAGAAAGGCGAGCGGATTTGGCGGCGGTTTGCGCGCCCGGGTGATCAGCTTGCCGTTGCCCATCCGCATGTAGGCAAAGGCCGCCAGCATGAAGGCCGCAGATAGGCCGGATATCAGGAAAGGGGCAGGTCGCCACCAGCCCCAAAGGACCACGCCCAGCACAGGCCCGACCGTCCAGCCCGCCGCCGAATAGAACATCCGCGTCGTTTCGCATTTGCCCAGTTCGATCCGCGAAATGTAGTCCAGCACATAGGCGTTGAAGCAGACAAAGGTGATCACGGTGGCAACTGAATTGGTGGCAAGGGCCAGCACGATCGCCTCGGGCGTGCCGACGATGGCAAGGGCAGAGCCGAGGATATATCCCGATGCGCCGATCCCATACATCCAGCGTCGCGGGATGTAGCGGTTCAGATACGGGACAAGCAGGCCCGCCGTCAGCGAGATGATCCCAATGGCAAAGTAGATGGAACTGACCAGCGCCGCGTCCCGAAGCGCGTCATACATTGCCACCGGATAGACCGAGATGAGCATGCCGCGCGTCGCCGCTTCGAACCCCGCAAGGGTGGCAAACCCCCGCACCGAGGGCGCGGGCGCGTGGCGCAGCCATTCAGGTATTCGGCGTTCAAACATGTTTGGGGCAGCTCAACAGAGTTGGCCCAGGCATTGCGCGTTTGCCTTTCCCGGTCTGGTCGCCCCGCGACATCAAGGCAAGAACGCGACACGGTCTGGCGGAAGTGACCTCTACCTGACGCGATAGGCCATCCCAAGCGATCTTGGCGCGGTCAGTGCAAATCCGAACTTCTGTTAAAACCGGTCAACCAAACCGCTCTTTCCTTTTGCGGGGCAAAGCGGCACAAGGCGGGCTGGCAAAGACAAGGTAAGGCAGATCAATGAGCACAGCTTTCGGGTTCACCTTGAACGCCGTGGACGGCATGGCCCGCACTGGCGTGATTTCGACCCCACGGGGCGAGATCCGGACACCGGCCTTTATGCCCGTTGGTACGGCGGCCACGGTCAAGGCGATGATGCCCGAAAGCGTCAAGGCGACCGGCGCTGATATCCTGCTGGGCAATACATACCACCTCATGCTGCGCCCGACCGCCGAACGGATCGACCGGCTGGGCGGGCTTCACAAGTTCATGAACTGGGAGGGGCCGATCCTGACGGACTCGGGCGGGTTCCAGGTGATGAGCCTGGCGGATCTGCGCAAGCTGACTGAACATGGCGTCACCTTCCGGTCCCACGTCGATGGCTCCAAGCACGAGTTGACCCCAGAACGGTCGATGGAGATCCAGCGCCTTCTGGGGTCGGACATCGTCATGTGCTTTGACGAATGCCCCGCCCTGCCTGCCACCGACGACCGCGTGGCCGAAAGCATGCGCCTGTCGATGCGCTGGGCGGCGCGGTCGAAAGAGGCCTTTGGCGACCGGCCCGGACATGCCCTTTTTGGCATCCAGCAGGGCGGGGTGACCCAGCACCTGCGCGCCGAAAGCGCCGAGGCGCTGACAGCGATCGGTTTTGACGGTTATGCCGTCGGCGGCCTTGCGGTCGGCGAAGGGCAGGAGGCGATGTTCGGAGTGTTGGACTATGCCCCCGGCATGCTGCCGCACGACAAGCCGCGTTACCTGATGGGGGTGGGCAAGCCAGACGACATCGTGGGCGCGGTCAAGCGCGGCATCGACATGATGGACTGCGTTCTGCCCTCCCGCTCGGGCCGGACGGGGCAGGCCTGGACCCGGCGCGGGCAGGTGAACATCAAGAACGCCCGCCATCAGGACGATCCCCGGCCGCTGGACGAAGATTGCACCTGTCCTGCCTGCCGGTCCTATTCGCGGGCCTACCTGCACCATGTGTTCCGGACGGGTGAGATGATTTCGGGCATGCTGCTGACCTGGCACAATCTGCACTATTATCAGGAATTGATGTCCGGCATGCGCACAGCGATCGCCCATAACCGCTTTGCCGAGTTCGAGACTGCCTTCCACGCCCTCCGCGCCGAAGGGGATATTGAGCCGATTTGAGGCCAGGATCCCTCAGTTCCTCAGGGTCAGGGCAGATTTTCATGACATCGCGCTTGCGGCAGGGAGAATGCGGATGCATGCTTTGCCGAAAGCGGGGCTGCTTGAAACTGCGTCGTTCTTGCACCAGATAGAGTGATCTGGACAGGAGACGGCCCAAGGGTTGCCGATAATCGGGACCGCAGCTGTCTTGCCAAGAATAAGGATACGAGCATGCAAACTCCCCTCAGTGCCTCTTACCCGGTCTTGCCCCTGCGCGATATCGTGGTGTTCCCGCACATGATCGTGCCGCTCTTTGTAGGGCGCGAGAAATCCGTGCGTGCCTTGGAAGAGGTGATGGCCGACGACAAGCAGATCCTGCTGTCGAGCCAGATAGACCCCGGCGTCGATGACCCGGAGTCCGATGGCATCTACAACGCCGGCGTGCTGGCCAATGTGCTGCAACTGCTGAAATTGCCCGACGGCACCGTAAAGGTGCTTGTTGAGGGCAAAAGCCGTGTGCGCATCACCGACTACGTTGAGAACGACCGCTTCTTTGAAGCGCGCGCCGAATATCTGACCGAGGTGATGGGCGATGAAGAGGTCGTATCGGCCCTCGTCCGGTCTGTTGCCCAGGAGTTCGAGCGCTACGCCAAGATCCGCAAGAACATCCCCGAAGAGGCGCTTGCCGCCGTCTTGGAGGCGTCAGAGCCTGCCAAGCTGGCTGACCTTGTCGCCGGACATCTGGGGATCGAAGTGCGTCAAAAGCAGGAATTGCTTGAAACCCTCTCGGTCGCAGAGCGGCTTGAAAAGGTCTACGGCCTGATGCAGGGCGAAATGTCCGTCCTGCAGGTCGAGAAAAAGATCAAGACCCGGGTCAAGAGCCAGATGGAGCGGACCCAGCGCGAATACTATCTGAACGAACAGATGAAGGCGATCCAGCGCGAGCTGGGCGACGGTGAAGAGGGTCAGAACGAGGTTGCGGAAATCGAAAACCGCATCCTTCAGACAAAACTGTCCAAGGAAGCCCGCGAAAAGGCCGATGCAGAGCTGAAAAAGCTCAAGAGCATGAGCCCGATGAGCGCCGAGGCGACTGTCGTGCGCAACTACCTCGACTGGATTCTGGGCCTGCCTTGGGGGGTGAAGTCGCGCACCAAGAAGGACCTGAAACTGGCCCAGAAGGTGCTGGATGACGACCATTACGGCCTCGACAAGGTCAAGGAACGTATCGTGGAGTATCTGGCCGTGCAGCAACGCTCGGCCAAGCTGAAGGGGCCGATCATGTGCCTCGTTGGTCCTCCGGGTGTGGGCAAAACCTCGCTTGGCAAATCGGTTGCCAAGGCCACAGGGCGCGAATTTATCCGCATCAGCCTTGGCGGCGTGCGCGACGAGTCCGAGATCCGGGGCCACCGTCGGACCTATATCGGCTCTATGCCCGGCAAGATCATCCAGGCGTTGAAAAAGGCGAAGACGACGAACCCGCTTATCCTGCTCGATGAGATCGACAAGATGGGGCAGGATTTCCGTGGCGACCCGGCGTCTGCCATGCTCGAGGTGCTTGACCCCGAACAGAACTCGACCTTCGTCGACCACTATCTTGAGGTCGAATACGATCTGTCCAACGTCATGTTCCTGACCACGGCGAACTCCTACAACATGCCCGGCCCTTTGCTGGACCGGATGGAGATCATCAGCCTGGCCGGCTACACCGAGGACGAAAAGCGCGAGATCGCCCGCCAGCACCTGCTGCCCAAGGTCATGAAGAACCATGGCCTGAAGGCGAAGGAATTCGAGGTTGACGATACCGCTCTGACCGAGATGGTCCGCACCTACACCCGCGAAGCGGGCGTGCGGAACCTGGAGCGTGAATTGGCCAAGATCGCCCGCAAGGCTGTCACCAAGATTGTGCGTAAAGAGCTTGAGAAGGTCGAAGTGACCGAGGCCAACCTTGAGGACTACCTGGGCGTCAAGAAGTATCGCTACGGGCTGGCCGAAAAGGAGGATCAGATCGGGGTCGTCACGGGCCTGGCCTGGACGTCGGTCGGGGGCGAGCTTTTGAACATCGAAGCGCTGCGCCTGCCGGGCAAGGGCCGGATGAAGACGACGGGCAAACTGGGCGATGTGATGAAAGAATCCATCGACGCAGCAAGCTCTTACGTCCGGTCCATCAGCCCGCAGATCGGGGTGAAACCGCCGAAGTTCGACAAGATCGACATCCACGTTCACGTCCCCGATGGCGCCACCCCAAAGGATGGTCCATCGGCTGGTCTGGCCATGGTGACATCGATCGTGTCGGTGCTGACGCAGATCCCCGTTCGCAAGGATATTGCCATGACGGGCGAAGTGTCGTTGCGGGGAAATGCGATGCCCATCGGCGGCCTCAAGGAGAAACTGCTGGCGGCCCTTCGCGGTGGCATTACCACGGTGCTGATCCCGGTCGAGAATGAGCGGGACCTTCCCGAGATCCCGGATAATGTGAAGGCCGGTCTGACGATTATTCCCGTCAGTCACGTGTCCGAGGTTCTGGAGCACGCCCTTGTGCGCAAGCCTGAACCGATCGAATGGGACGAAGCGGCCGAGGAAGCTGCCGCGCTTGCGGCCGCCAAACCGGCTGACGATGGTGCTGCGGCGACCGCCCATTAATCCGGGCCGCTTTGCAGAATGATGATTTCGGCGCGCCCCAAAGCCGGGGCGCGCCGTTCTTGTGTGGACACGCCCCCGCAATCTTGGCCAGTAGCCGTGGCCTCAAGAGGGGTATAGGCTTGCCCGAACGGTTCAAACCGAAAAGGGGCAGAGCATGACCAAGACAAATATACCGTCGACCACCATTGTTGAGCCGATGCCATCGGCAATCGACACGACGGTCCGCGTGCAGGTCAAGATGAAGGAATTCCTTGAGCGGGTCGTGGCCCGGTCTGGCCTCAAGCGGAACGAGGCCAAGTCGGCTGCGGAAGCAACATTGGCTGTTTTGGGGGAGGCCATCGCAAATGGCGAAGAGGTAAACTTGCCCGGCCTTGGCAAACTGAAGGTGAACCGGGAAAAGGCAACAGACCGGGGCACAGTCTACGTTATCCGCGTGGTGCAGAACCGCCCGAACGAAGGTGGCAACGAGCCTCTTGCAGATCAGGTCTAGGACAGCTAAACGACCCATCGGATTGGGTGATTAGCTCAGTGGTAGAGCGCTTCGTTCACATCGAAGATGTCAGGGGTTCAAATCCCTTATCACCCACCATTCCCCCTCTTGTGGCCCGCTGGGCGAAATGATCCGGCCGCCTTCGTTGGCCGCCTTCACCAGTAAATGATCCTCGGACGCGATTAACCATGCCATCACTTTCTCCCCGTCGCATGGTGACAAGGTCAATGGAGGACCGATAGTAAAGGAACTGTAAATCGGTCTGGCAAGTGCCGACCGACAGCCGGTGTCCTGATCTGTCATTCTCAAGGAATAGCATCTCCGGCTTACCAGGAGATTAATGCTTGCGGCCATTCTCATTTGAAATCGACTTTGGCCCATCGATGAGCGCTTCGTTGAGCGCATCATTCGGCCCGATGGCCAAAAAGGTAGCATCGTCGCCTGCCGTCAACCACCTTGGCACGATGCAGGATCAACCGGACCGGGGCAGCACGATCGACCCCATGCTGGATGTGGACTTGGCCAAAGATGATCCTCGAACGCCCGCAACTGTCCTGCCCAAGCCAACCGCTTTCGCGGTGTCAAAGCCCGACAAATGGCCCGACCGATTGCCAGAGCACGGCTCCATTGTCCCACATGACGACACCCCGTCCGCCAATAGCGCGGCCGCATCACAGCTGATAGGCGATCCCTTCCAAGCAATGGAAGCGTTTCAGCCGCCATCGCCCCGGACCGTGAAATCAAACCCGCTTGCCGCACTAGATTGGGGAGGAGCCGCCTTGCCGCACGCCATCTCGGTCTATTTCGCGCCTGCAGGCGCAAGGCTGGACGGCTATACATCAGAAGGGTTCAACGCCTATGAAATCGGCCAGTTCCAAGCGGCCTTCAATCTTCTGGAGGCGGTTTGCAATGTGACGTTCCGGATTACAGACGCCCCCAGCGCGACCCTGTCGATCCTTCTGGATACCAACGAAATGGGGATCAGCGGCTATCTGGGCTACTTTAACCCGCCCGGCACTCACAACCAGCGGATCGGGGTCCTGAACGGTGCAGCCTGGGACAGGGAAGCGGGGCAGGGCCTTGAGGTTGGTGGCTTTCACTTTGTGACGATTACGCACGAATTGCTTCACGCCCTTGGGTTGGCGCATCCGCATGACAGGGGCGGGCAGTCAGAGGTGATGGTCGGTGTCGAACATGCGCATGACGATTTTGGCGACTACCTTCTGAACCAGGGTGTCTTTACCACCATGTCCTACAACAGCGGCCATGCTGCGGGCCGGTATGCTGGCGGCCAAGACATCCGTTTTGGCTTCGAAGCGGGGCCGATGGCCCTCGATATCGCGGTCTTGCAGGGCAAGTACGGGGCAAACATGAAGACGGCGATGGGGGACACGTTGTACCAATTGCCAGACTGGAACGGTCCGGGGACCTATTGGCGCAGCATCTGGGATGTTGGCGGCACGGACACACTGCGCCATGATGGGGCAGGGGACGCGGTCATAGACCTTCGACCGGCGACTTTGCGGACCGAGACGGGCGGCGGCGGGTTCCTCTCCTCGGTCCAGGGTATCTCGGGCGGCTACACCATCGCCGCCGGGGTGATCATCGAAAACGCCCTGGGTGGCGCTGGATTTGACCGCCTGATGGGCAATGCGGCCGACAATCACCTGTCTGGACGCGGTGGTGCCGACCGGATCTTTGGCGGGGACGGAGCGGACAAGCTCTTTGGCGGGGATGATGGTGACTTTCTTGTAGGGGATGAAGGGGATGACGTTCTTTTCGGTGGTGTCGGGAACGACATCCTCGTCGGAGGGCGTGGGCGCGACTGGCTTTTTGGGGGGGCTGGAGCGGATACTTTCGTCTTTGGTACCGACGACAGCAGGGTACTTTACGGCCACCGCGACGTCATCGGCAGTTTTGAAGGTGGCATCGACAAAATTCATCTGCGCGGCATCGACGGCGATCCGGCGGTGCAGGGCCATCAGGCGTTGCATTTTGCCGGTGCCAACAACACGTTGATGGCTGGCAGGGGCCAGGTCTTCACTTCGCGTATCGATGATACACGCAGCCTTTTGACGGTCGACTACGACACTGATGGCGTTGCCGATCTGCAGGTCGTCATCAATAGTGCCATCAGTCTTACGGTCGACGATTTCATACTGTAGTGGGTAGGCCGTTGGTCAAAGGAGATTGTGGGATGACCCTGCCCGAGCTGTTCGTGATGCGTCATGGTGAGACCGAGTGGAACCTGGCCGGGCGCTGGCAAGGTGATCGAGATTCGCCACTCACGACCAAGGGCGAGGCTCAGGCACGCGAAATGGGCGCCATGCTGCGGCGATTGGGGGTCACAGCCCAAAGTCATAGGCTTTATTCAAGCCCGATGACCCGCGCGCGGCGCACAGCTCTTTTGGCGGCCGGGGACGACTGGCCCATCATTGAGGATGCGCGCCTGCGCGAGATTTCGGTTGGTGGCTGGACCGGTCGCAGCCGAGACGAGATCCGGCTTGAGACCGATCTGCCCGAGGATGCCCACTTTATGGATTTCTACGCTCGTGCCCCCGAAGGTGAGCCGTTCGAAGAGGTCATGTCCCGCGTCCAGCGCTTTCTGCGGAGCCTCGATGGCCCCAGCGTGATCGTAACCCACGGCATCACCTCCCGCTTTTTGCGGACGGCGGCAATGGGTTGGGGACTGGATCGCGTGCTGGAACTGCCCGGCGGTCAGGGGGTCATCCACCACGTCGCCAACAATCAGCACGCCGAATTGCAGCCAGAGTGAGCTTCGGTCTTGCTTGCATGGAACAGCCCGGCTAAACCGCGCCAATCGGGTGATTAGCTCAGTTGGTAGAGCGCTTCGTTTACACCGAAGATGTCGGGGGTTCGAGTCCCTCATCACCCACCATTCCAATCTTTACTGACAGTAAGTGACGGTTTTTGTTTGATTAAAAATAGGGTGCGGGGTTGGAAAATTTGGGTGCGGGGTTACTACGTGCCCGTTTTGTTCAGTTTTTGCTCCACCCACGTAGGGCGAGTCGACGGCGATCAGCCGTTCTGGTGTACAACGACGCCATGCGGCCACCGCTCCAACCGAACATGGCTTCCAATTCAGCGACCGTGGCTCCGGCCTCTGCTGCGCGCGTGGCAGCAATCTTGCGGATGCCGTGCGCTGATTTCTTCACACCCGCAGCGTTGCAAGCGTCGCGGAACATGTTGCCGAAACTTTCCTTGACCAGCGGCTTGCCGTTTTTGCCAACCACGAAGTGCATGTCGCCGGTAGGTCCGGCCTCTAGTGTACGCTGGAGTGGCGGGAGTATTGGAATGCTCACCTCTGTGCCGGTCTTGGCTGTCCGTATCGTGGCGATCCCGTCGCGTACGTGCTGCATGCCAATGGTCACAGCGTCCCCACGGCGCAGCCCTGTGTAGAGCAGGACGTCGATCCAGACGCGCTCGTGTGTGCCGAGCGGCCACTTGGCGTAGTACTGTTCAACGTCCTCGTCGACCCAAGCCACGAAACCGGATGTCTTCGGTTTCTTTGGCGGCTTCACGCCTGTGGTTGGGTCGGCCGTAAGGAGGGAGACGTCCACTGCCCAAACGAACATCCCACGCATCGTGGCGATAAAGTGCCCTGCCTGCGACGGAGTTTTTGCACGCCGCTCTCGTCCGTCTACGATGTGCTTGCGCGTGATTGCGGCGAAGGGTGCTTCGCCTGAGGTTTCGACGACTTGCTTGAAGATGTTGTCGCGTTGCTTGCGCGTGGCCGGTGACAGAGAAGTGTAGCTGCTGGACTGCCGGTACTGCTGCACAAGCCAGCGAAGTGACTTTGGGTTTGGTTTGTTTTTGTCTGCTGGTTTCTCACCGGCGAGGGCCGCGCGGTATGCGGCCATGAACTCCTCGGAGCCGTACTCGCCTGGCAACCTAGTGCGTGGGCCGTTTTGCACTCGGAAGTACCAGACTGTCTTCCCGTGGCGTGTTTTTTCGCGGAGGATGTAGGGCAAGCGTTTTGTCATGGCCTGTTATAGTCTGATGTCGAAATCTGTGTTCACCTGCGGACTCGTGCGCACATCTGAAGGGGCTATACGATTGCGGCCGTCAGGTTCCAAGATGACCTCAGCGTAGATATCGCACTGGTTGACCGCGCGAAGCGCCCTTGAGATGTCGGCCTGGGTGAATTTTGCTGGTGTTCGTGACATAGGATCATCCTCCTTCCAGAATGACTGAAGCGTAGTGAGGTATCAGACAGGCGCGGATCGCGCGGGCCAGCTCTTGGTGTTCC
>CALFSV010000114.1 GCA_937916485.1 uncultured Paracoccaceae bacterium
GTCTGACAGCAGCCTCTAACAGCATCCCACGTCAGTTTTCCAGCGGCAATTCGGCAAGCAACGCCGCCCAAGATGCGCCGTGCATGTCGGGATCAAGGGTTGAACCTTGCACATGGGGGCGGGGCAGACTGAATTTCACCACATGTAAGTTGGCAATGTCAAAACGCTTGATATCTTGGGGGTTCACACCAAAGGCTTTGGCGACAGTAGCACTAGAAAGCCTCGCGATTACATGTTCATAGGCATGAGGTGTGCCGCAGAAGATATCGACCGTTAACCAAAATGGGCCTGCATTTTTGGATCGTATTTTTTGTACTATTTCACCAAGATTAGCCAATTTGTATCTGTTCCAGTCGAAAGGCGCTCATCGGATCATCAAGCGTGAGGATGTGATTGAGGCAAAACTCATAGGTTTGGCCACGGGAAATTTCAGCCGGTGAAAATGGAAAAGCGAAGGTGGGCTGTTCCTCGGCTTGTGTCAGTGGATGGTGCAGCAAATAGGGGTTTAAGAATTGGCCGATTTCCATGGCCAATGCGTTGGATTTTGCAGTGACAATCGCCAGCACGCCTATTTCATGGGGTTGTGCAGCATGGGTTTCCAGCGTGCCAAAGCTGGCGTTCTGACCCATCAGCCGCAGTTCAATTCCAAATTCCTCTGGGGCCAACCCAAGCCGCCTGATAACCTTGCTGCGACATTTGCTGATGATGTCATTGGCCCAGATCTGCGCATTTTTTACATAATGCGCATCGCGCAACAGGCACAACAACACGCATTGAAAACCCGCAGGTCGCGCACCCTCTAGCTTGACGGTATAACGATCTGACGGTACCCATTTTGATCCTGTGACACGCACGCGGGTATCGTCAAGCGCAGCATAGGTCGCGTCTGTTACATCCAGATACCCACCCGGTTCATACAGGATAAACGGGTCAGAATTTTCATAAAGCATATGGGCGGAAACCGTATGGGGCGTGGCTTGCGCGCCATCGGCCAGCGGGATCACAGTAAAGCCGTCATTGTCAAATTCCACCATAACTACGCCGGATTGCGGGTTGGATGCGCAAAGCGCGCCGCATTCGCCGATTTTTGCCCCATGCCATGCGGCCCCTGCATCATTGCCTCGCATTATGGGCAAGGCGGCAATAATGGCGGTATCTGTAGTGCGACCAGCGATTACGATGTCGGCCTTAGTTTCAAGTGCTGCGGCGATTTGTTCGGCGCCAGCTAGTGCGACGATATTGGTGCAGGTGGCAAAATCGTCTGCGGTTACATTTGGCGCGGCGGGCAGGGGAGTGATGCGACCATCGGAAAAGGCTGTGCTCATTACCGCCGTATCTTGGGAACAGCGCAGCACTGCGATTTTCAAACTTTGCCGCAGATCGGTGGCGATTTCACGCGTGATATCCAGCATCCAATCTACCGCATTGTCGGCCCCGCAAGTGCCAGATGTGCCTATAACTAATGGTACACCCGCCTTTGCTCGTGCTTCCATCAAGCCGCGCCATTCGACCTTTGTGGATGCACGTGAATATTTTGACACACCTCGCCCTAGATAGGCTGGGCCACTGTCGGTTGATCCCCCATCGATCGCAATGATGTCAGGTTTCATGGCGATTCCACGGTCCAGTGCTACTTGGTCATAGTTCAGGCCGAGGGCACCAGAGGGGATCAAAACACGTGTTGTCATATTAACCTTTTATAGCTTGGGGTTTTGTCAGTATTTTACGCAAAAACATAGGTGCGACAAAGCCCGCAATTGCTGCGATCCAAAAACCTATCGCAATGGGTGAGCTGAACAAATACATAACATCCCCGTCGGACAATGTCATTGCACGACGTAAAGCGTTTTCCATATGACCACCAAGAAGAATGCCAAGGATCACTGGCACCGTAGGAATATCCAGCTTGCGCAGGATGTATCCCAGCACACCAAATCCCACCATCATCAGCAGATCAAAGTAACTGCCTGACAGGGAATAAATGCCTACGAATGACACCATGGTTACGCCGGGCAATAGAACCCATGCCGGAACTGTCAGGATTTTCACGAAAATTTTGACCATGGGCACGTTCATCAACAGCAAAACAAAGTTGGCGATTAGCAATGATGCAATAAGGCCCCAAACAACCTCGGGCCGTTCGGTAAATAATGTTGGCCCAGGCGTAATATTTAACGTCATCAATAGTGCCAACAAAACCGCGGTGGTGCCTGAACCTGGTACACCCAACGTTAGCATTGGCACCAAGGCACCACCAGCAGCTGCATTGTTTCCGGCCTCTGGTGCGGCGATACCTTTTGGCACGCCAGTGCCAAAGCCGCCTTTTTCACCGGCAATGGATTTTTCCGTCATATAGGCCAAGAATGATCCGAGCGAGGCACCCGCGCCGGGCAAGATGCCTGCAATGAAACCAACGCCAGAAGAGCGCAGCATAGTCCATTTGGTGGAAAAGATATCAGCCCAAGGTATGCGCACTTTGTCCAGTGTTACACCGATAGACGACCCTTTGCCGTGGCTTTCGATAAACAAGAATACCTCAGAAATAGCAAATAAGCCGACGATGGCGACAAGAAAATCAACGCCGTCATAAAGGTGCAGATTGCCACCCGTAAGGCGCGGCAAGCCGGATGAGGTATCGACACCAATCATTGCAATACCTAGGCCCAAACAAGCAGCAATTGCTGATTTGGCCTGATTGTTTGATGCCATGCCGCCAAGCGTGCAGAAGGCTAATAAATACAGCGCGAAATATTCGGCAGGACCGAATAAAAAAGCGACACGCGCTAGCGACGGGGCCAAAAGCATCAGCCCGATTGTGGCTAGGAGCGCTCCTACAAATGAGGCAACGCCTGATAATACCAAGGCGTCCCCTGCACGCCCCGCTTTGGCCATGGGATACCCATCAAGGGTTGTCATCAACGCAGGTTCATCGCCCGGGATATTTAACAAAATAGACGAAATTCGCCCCCCATACATAGCGCCGTAATAAACCGAGGTCATCAATACCAAGGCACTGGTTGCATCAAGGCCAAGGGTAAAGGTGATTGGAATCAGAATGGCCACGCCATTAGATGGGCCAAGGCCCGGCAACGCACCGATCACCGTGCCAAGAAAACAGCCACATACAGCCAACATCAGCGTGTAAGGTGATAATGCAACGCTAAAACCAAGCGCGAGATTAGCAAGAATATCCACGTCAGTGCCCCACAAATGGAATAAGAACTGAAATTGCTTCCCACAGTTTTGCGGGGGTTGGAATGCGGTATGCGACGATGTTGCCAAGGCCTAAGAGGAACTTGAACAAAACGAACAATCCTAACGACAAGCCCACACCGGAAAATAGAGCAGGTAACGTGCGTGGGGAAATTTGATAGCTGACGATGCCTGCTGCAAATGCAGTTGGCAAAATAAAACCAAGGGGTTTCAGAAAAATGGAATATAGCGCCAGAACAGCAACGGCGATGGCCATATTTTTCCAAGCTCTGGATGCCGGCCATTCAGGTTCTGGGTCTGGTTTGAAAATCATCACCAGCGCTGAGATCGCCGCCACCGTGCCAATCATAATTGGAAAAAGTTTAGGCAGGTACTGGCCTGAGAAAAAGTTTGTTTGAATCTGAGTGGCGGCCGCGATGTACGCGACCGCCGTGATCAGAGTGACCAAACCAAAAATTCGGTCAGAGGCCATTACTGAATAACTCCCAGCTCTTTTGACATGGCGTTGATATCGGCCACCAGGCCGTCAACATAACCTTGGAAGTTGCCACCGACTTTGGTGAATGGCGCTAAACCATTTGCGGCCATAGCTTCTTTCCACTCAGCACTGTCTGCAACCATTTGCAATTTGTCAGCCCATGAATTGAATGTATCGTCCGACACACCTTTTGGAACATAAAGACCACGCCAGTTCACAGCCACAACCGGGTAACCCTGTTCCGTTGCCGTTGGGATGTCGTCAAAACCTGGCACTCGTTCATCTGTAAGGACAGCAATGACACGGATGTCACCATTGGCCAAGAACGATACAACTTCTGACATGTCGCCGGTCATAGCTTGAGTAAAGCCTCCAACTGTTTGTGTGATCGCATCTGCACCACCATCAACACCGATATATTTGATTTTGGTGATGTCGGTGAAACCGGCTTCTTTCAGAACCATCAACGGCTTCAAGTGATCAAAGCCACCAACCGCAGAACCGCCAGCAAAGGCGACAGAACCCGGATCAGCAAGGATTGCGTCCACCAGATCTTTCAGCGAATTATAAGGGCTGTCAGCCGCAACCGCAATGATGCCGGGATCAGCTCCGATGGCACCCACAAAGCGAACCTCGTCAGCCGTGCGACCAGCGTAAGCATTTTGTGCCAGACGTGTTGTTGTAGCAGAGGATGCCGCGATGATTAGATCGGCGTCGTCGTTACGTTCGTTTACAACTGTGTTGAAGGCCAAGCCGCCGCCCGCACCTGGCATATTGGTAACTTGAACTGGTTTATCAACAGCACCAATATCGTACATGATTTTGCCGATTTGACGGCATGTGAAATCCCAACCACCACCTGGGTTTGCTGGGGCGATACATTCAGCCGCGGATGCAGCAGAAGCCACACCAACAATAATTGCGGCGCTGGTTGCCAGCGCTTTGAAAAAGCGATTTGTCATTAGTTCCTCCCATTTGACATAGTGAGCAGCCTCATCTGACTGACCCATATCAATTGTTAGTGCACGATTGGCTTCTGATCCAGCGGTATGTTGGTTTCAGGAGCTGGTGGGCGATATCCCAATGCACTGTGTGGGTACTGTCAGACAAAA
>CALFSV010000115.1 GCA_937916485.1 uncultured Paracoccaceae bacterium
GATTTTTCGACTGAATAAGTGAGGTGGCTGATGGATTTGCCAACATTGTTCGAAGTCCTCGCGGCCAGTTTTGATGGTCCAGAAGATATTGAGAAACAAGCGCAAGACGCGCTTCGCACAGCTGATTTTGCAACGCAAACCACCTATGATATGCATCCACTAACAGAGCCGTTCACGACCGTTATGTCACACCCTGACGCACATCCCGTCTGCAGCGTTATTGGGCAAACTCCACTGCCTTGGGCACCTCCGGAAACATCTTCTGATCCGCTTTACATCGCGCATAGCCTGCCGAAGGTGAATGTGGAATTGTTGGGCCCCGACGGTCTGGTCAAGTCAGAGAAGGTCCGGTTGGGGCTCTATGGCATGTTGCCGAATTTCGAATATGGCATACGGAGCCACCCCGCCGAAGAGGTGTTTGTCATGTTTGCAGGGCAAGCCTTCTGGAAACGGGGTGCGGCAGCCTACGAAATCCTTGGACCGGGCGGGCGATCCTATCATCCTTCCATGATGCCCCATGCCAACAAGACTGGAGAAGTGGCGTTCTTATCGGCCTATGTCTGGCATGGCGACGTGTCGACCGAGCAGTATGTTTATGATGGATATCCCGACGCCTAGGTTCAGCACATTGGTAGCGTGGTCACGATGCCGTTCGAAACGCTGCCATCTTGAACTTGAACTGTTACCGCTTGACCTGCATCCCAAAACGCACGATCTATCATGGATTGCCCAACATTACATTTCAGGCGCGGGGACCAGATGGCAGAGGTAATCTGACCCACGCGCGTATCACCAACCATCACAGGCCAAGGTTTGGAACAAGTCGGGCAGTGCCCACCGTCAAATGTTACACCGCGCATTTCACGCGTCACACCCTTTGCCGCGATATCCTGCAACGCCTTGCGCCCGATGTAGTCAATTGAGCCATCGGTCACGCAAAACTTGCCATGCCCAATCTCAAACGGGTTGTTCTCGCGCGTGAACTCATTGCCGTATGACAAAAGGCCGCCTTCAATCCGCTCTATCAGGTTGGGGCAACCGGGGGTGATGTTATGCGCTTGACCTGCGTCCCAGATGGCGTCCCAGAGTGCCGTTCCCAGGTGCCCCCCCTCCAGATATATCTCGAACCCGCCTTGGCGTGAATAGCCCGAGCGGGCGATCAATTGTCTGGTGCCCTGAAAGTCGACCCAGCCGTATTTGAAAAAGCCGACATCGCGGATATGCGCGCCGAAAAGCTCTGCCAGCAGATCTTCGGCCTTTGGACCTTGCACAGCCAGTGGCGACACATCAGGTTCGCTCACCGCGACATCCAGACCACGCCCCAAGGCAAGACCCATCGCATAAAGCAAAACGTCACTGTCCGCGATGGACAGCCAGAACCGGTCCTCTGCCAGTTTCAACATGACGGGATCGTTGATCATGCCAGCCTGTGCATCGATGATCGGAATGTAAAAACAGTCGCCGATCTTTGCGCGGGCGATATTGCGCGGTGTCATCAATTGTACAAGGGCAGCAGCATCCAGTCCCGCAATCTGGACTTGACGCTGGCAGGAGACATCCCAGATCTGGACGTGGGCCCGCAGGTGCCAGTAATCCTCCTCCAGCGTGGGCTGGAACGCCTTGGGCAGCAGCATGTGATTGACGACGGAAAAGCCCCTCACACCGTTCTGTTCGACACGGTCGGTATAAGGCGTGCGGCGGATGCGCCGCGACATGTTCAGGCCGTCCATCAGCGCGAGGTCCACATCGAATAGGAATTGGGGTTCAAGATAATCGGCATATGATATGCGCCTTCGGGGTCTGTCATGGCAAAGCGCAGCGCGATTTGCGTGACCGCAGCGGGCATGTTGCGGGCGGCCCAATAGCGGGCAGTGTCAAAGACCAATTCATACATCGCGTCAGGATCAATGTCTTTGGCGTCGATGTTTTCTGATAGCCGGCCGCCTTCATCCATCTGCGCGGTAAAGGTCACGGTGCTTGTGGTCAGGTTCGTCAATGTCACAGGAATCTCTCCCGCATGGGTGCCATCAGTGCCATTGAGCGTATGCGACGTAAGAGTTGCCATTATTCAATCGAAGCCTTGTCCCGTTTATCTGATGTTGCGGCCACAATCGGGCTAATCACACCGCGACATTTGACATTCACAATGGCAGTTTTGCCGCTGGCCATCGCCCGTTGCAAGGCGGGGGCAAGTTGGTCGCGTGTTTCCACCAATTCACCATGCCCACCTAGACCTTCGCACATCGCGTGGAACGGAATATCGCGGAAATCGGTGGCAAAGTGTTTGCCGTTCGCAAACAGGCGTTCTTGTTGCTGCGAGATACAGTCCAGACCGCCATTGTTGTCGATCACGATGGTGATGGGCAGATTGTCCTGAAAGGCGGATTCAATCGACAGGCCGCCAGACAGAAACGCGCCATCGCCGGAGATCACTACCACATTGCGATTTGGATGCAGCGCCTTGGCAGAGACGCCAAAGGACACTCCAACCCCAAGCAAAGAGTAATTGCCGGGGTGCATGATCCCGCCCAGTTTCTGCCCGCGCCATCCGGCCATGTTCACCGCAATCTCTGACCAGAAATGGGTGTTGCCGCCGTCAAAGATCAGCCAGTCGTTTTCGCCCATTTGCTCCTGCACGTCCAGTGACAGTTGCAGAGGGTGCATCTTGCCGGGCTTGGCACTCTCGGCTTCGATATGGGCGTACCATTCATCCACCCAAGCAGCTCGGCGGGTCCGTTGCAGATCAAACCATTCGGGCCACATTTTGCCCACGCCGCTCAAGGCCTCAAGGAAGGCGCCGGGATCGCAGAGCAGCACCTCGTCGGCAGCTTGATTGTATTCTAATTCTTCGTGACTGCCGTTGATGCAGACCAGTGTTTGATCCTCCGTGAAAAACGGCGGATTGCCAAAGTTCATTTGATTGTCCAGACGCGCCCCGATCATCAGGACCAAATCAGCCTCGTGAATGGCGGGTTTCGACGGGTGATACTGGTGAAAATCTGCAAGGCCCATATAGGCCTCACATTCTTCGCCAAGCAGTTTGGAATGATAAGGAACGTTGAAAATCGGTAAGCGCAGGGCTTTACCGACCTGTTCCAGCTTCTCCTCGGACTTGGACCACCAGACGCCATGACCACCGATGATAACGGGACGCTTTGCGTTTTTCACCTTCTCCAAAACTACGCCTAAGGCGGTAGGGTCAGGCCATGCACGCGGGGCAGTGCGATCCGTGCGGTTGAACGGGCGCTCGTCCAGTCCCGCATCGGGCGCGAAGGATGAGAACATGATGTCCACCGGCAATGAGATATGGACAGGGCCGGGGTAGCCGGTTGTTGCGGCGGTCCATGCGCGGTTTACAAACTCGCTGATCCGTTCGCCATCGGTGATCTGGGCGGAATACTTGACCAAGGGGGCCGCAATGGCGACATCGTCGATCTCTTTGAAACCGCCCGCACCCTGACGTTTGAGCGTTGATGATCCGGTGACAAAAATGACCGGGCTGCGTTCGCCGCCTGCCTCCAGCATCGCGGGCACGGCGTTAGCAAAGCCTTCGGGGCCGACAAGGCAAACGACGGGTTTGCGGGTGATGCGGGCGTGACCATCCGCCAAATGCCCTGCGATCTGTTCATGAGGGGTGTTGATGACCGGCATCTGACATTCCATGAATCCTTCAAGCGCAGGATTGCAAAAGCCACCGGCTAGCGTGAACACATGGTCCACCCCTTTTTCTTTGAGGGCGCGGGCCAGCAAAGCGCCGCCTCTGATCATTTTGGAATCCGTCATTGGATATGTCCTACTTCAGGTTTTGGCGGCGAGCCGCAAGGCCGCCTGTGTTTTCGTTTCCGCATCAACGTGCGCGTGACTCGCGTCTTGGAAAATGACATTGGGTCCAAGCTGGTCAATCGAAGTGATGCCCAATTGCGCCATTACAACACTGATATCTGTCGCAAAGCAGCTCAGAAGCGCGTTCAGACCGGCCGCGCCTTCGGCCCCCAAAGCAAAGAGGGCAGGGCGCCCAATCATCACAAAATCAGCACCAAGGGCGAGCGCCTTGATGATGTCTTCACCATTGCGAATGCCACTGTCGAACAACAGCGGGAATTCGGGACCAACAGCGGCACGGATCAGTGGCAAAAGCCGGATCGCGGGGGGAACGCTGTCCAACTGCCGCCCGCCATGGTTCGAGACATAGATTGCGTCGGCCCCCAAACTGCGGATGCGGAGTGCATCCGCCGCAGATGTCACACCTTTGACAATCAGCTTGCCCGGCCATTTGCCCCGCAACCGCTCCAGAAACGCCCAGTCTGCACCAGACCGGCTTGCCCCGCGATCAAAGGTGTTGCTGCCTTTACTATCGGTAAAGTTCATCGGGCGCGGCGCGCCTGCAGCCAGCGTGCTGAGAGACCAGCTTGGGTGGGTGGCGAAGTCCCAGAATGCGCGGGGCGTCATGGCAAAGGGAACCGTGAAGCCATTGCGCAGATCGCGCACCCTGCGAGAAACCTGCGGCACATCCACCGTCAAGATCAGCGTTTCATATCCGGCAATTTGGGCACGTTCGACCATGGCAAAAGATGCCTCTTGAGAACCGCCAAAATAGAGCTGGAACCAAGCATGCAGTCCCGCCATGCGCGCCATATCTTCAATTGAGGTGGAGGCGGCGGAGGACAGGCACATGGGGAAATCCATGGCCTTTGAGGCACTTGCAATCGACGCGTCGGCCATCGGATGCACAAGATTGCACATGCCCATAGGGGCGATTCCAAATGGCACTTTGTAGGATTGCCCCATAAAAGTCGTGGCTAGAGAAGACTGTGCGACATCTGTCATCACACGGGGTTGCAGCATGACATTATCGAACTGAGAGACATTGCGCGCCGTGCCGACTTCGCGCCCAGAAGCCCCTTCGACAAAATCAAAGACAAGCCGGGGCAGCCGCCGGTCAGCCAGCCGTCTCGCGTCTTCGTTCGAAAAAATTCTGCTACTGCGCTGCATCATACGGGCGAATGCCTTTAATTATGTCTGATTTCTCTCAGTTTAAAAGAATTTGGTTGCCCTGACCAATCGAATAATCTCTCTAACCCATACGTCAGGGCTATTCCTTTTCGCATTCATACGTCCAATGAATATGTCGCCTCGCTTTTTCGATTAGTCAAGAACTCGGACTAAAGTTTATGCTTTAAACATTAGACGAGGCTTTACCGTCGCCTCACATATTGCGCTTGAACGCTTTGCAACAGGAACGTTGGGCGCGCATCGTTTGGGAGAACCCGATGACATTTCGAGAATCAACTCAGAGGCTCAAAGTTAGCTGTGCGGTGGTTGCTGTGGGCGCAATTTCACTGATACTCACGGGCGCCGTCAGCGCACAGGAATATACTGCGCGACTGTCGGTGCACTGGGGACCAACACACCATAGTGCAATTCACGCCAAGATGTTCGCTGACGAGGTTAACAAACGCGCCGATGGGCGGCTTCGTATCGACTATTTTCCGTCCGGTCAGCTTTTTGGCGTCCGCGAGCAACTTGGCGCGGTTACCTCTGGAGCCATTGAGATGGGCGGTATCGTCGGGGTGGTGTCGTTTCCGCCGATCAACAAGAATTTTAACGTGGTTTCGATCACCGGTATGTTCGACAGCTATGGCGAACAGCGCGCATTCTTTCAGGACGATCCAACTGGCAAGGCCGTTTGGGATGACATTACAAAAAAATCAGACTCTGTACTGTTGATGTATGACCCCGTTGGTCCTGTGATGACCTTCTCAACACAGGAATTGAATGGCGTGAAGTCGATGTCAGGCTTAAAGGCTCGGGCCTTGATCGGGGCAGAGCGGCCGATGTGGGAGGCACTTGGCGCCAACACGGTGTCCATGCCGACGGGGGAGGTCTATTCTGGTCTTCAAACCGGTATGATCGACACGATCAACAGCCCTCCAGGTTCCATCCGCGCGTTCAGCTGGTGGGAATACCTTACTCATGGTCAAAAGCCATACCAATACTACGCGGATGCCTACATCATGGCGAACAAGACATGGTTCAACGGGCTCCCTCAGGACTTGCAGCAATTGCTGATCAACGTGGGCCAAGAGGTCGGCCAAATATCGACTGACGAGATCCTGAAGACAGGCGAGGAAACGCTGACAGAATTTCAAGAACGTGGTGGGATCGTCACCAAACTCGAAGGCGACGCGCTGGCCGAATTCAACACGTTGATGAGCGACAAAGTGATACCAGTCATTGCAGACACAGTTGATGCAGATGTTATCTCAGCAGCTTCTGCTTTCGCCGCCAACTGAGATGAATGAAAGCGAACGCCTGCGCAGTCTGTGTGGGCGTCACACTAACACCTGCGGGGCTGTTTTCTAATGACAACGATCTTGTCGTTAATGCGTATCCTCAACGGCGCGCTTGAAAAACTCACCGCTGTGATATCTTCCAGCCTTGCGGCGATTATGGTTCTGGCCCTGACCGGAAGCGCAGTGACACGCTATATAAGCGGCACCGGGTACGACTGGTTCATCGAATTGCCCCCGGCGTTGGTGCCTTGGATGGTTTTTCCGCTACTGGGGCCGTTGCTGCGGTCAGGATCGCATATTCAGGTCGACCTGCTGCCTACTCTCTTGGAGGGCAAGGCGGCGCTGTGGCTCAAGTTGTTTGTCTATTCACTGATGGTTTTGGGGTCATTGATTTTCCTGCAAGCGGGGAATGAGGCTGTAGCTTTGTTCCGTCGTCTTGGCCAACTCATGGAACTGGAAATCGAACTGCCGATCTGGTGGATGTATTTGGCGTTTCCAACTGGTTTTTTCATTCTTTTGCTCTTTTCATTTGAGTTGTGGCTAGAGACGCTCTGTGAACTGACAACCCGTGAAGGAACCGCATCATGAACGCTGCTGCTACGTTACTTTCTATGCTCTTGCTGCTTTTGTCGGTGCCGATCTTTATGGTCTTTGGCCTGGGCAGTGCTTCAGTGGCGATACTTGGCATGGACCTTCCATGGTCCACACTTATTCAGGTCTCCTTTGGATCGATGACCAAACATGTGCTGATTGCAGTGCCGTTGTTCATTTTCACGGGCATGGTCATGCTGCGAGGTGGCGCCGCCGCAAGGCTGGTTCATTTTGCCACCACATTGGTTGGCCATTGGCCTGGTGGCCTGGGTTTGGCGATGATCCTTGCTATGGGTTTTTTCGCAGCGTTCTGCGGATCTATTCTGGCGGCGATTACTGCGGTAGGTACGATTATGATCCCAAAGATGGTCGAACAAGGCTATCCAAAACCCTTTGTAATCGTGCTCGCAGCCTCTGCTGCGTTTCTGGAAGCGCTGATCCCACCGTCTAACGCAGCGATCCTTTTCAGCGCGCTGACCGATGTGCCAGTGTCGCGCACATTTGCCGCGGGTTTCGTGCCGGGCATTGTTTTGCTGGTTCTTTTGTCCATCGTTGTCACATGGCGCTGCCGCAATCTGCGCAATCCTGAGAAAGCGACCGCCGCTGAGCGTTTGTCAGCCTTCCGCTCCGCCGTACCGGGATTATTCACGCCATTTATTATTCTGGGTGGCATCTATGCTGGATTGCTGACGCCCTCTGAATCTGCCGCCGTTGCGGGTATCTGGGCCATTCTGATCGGTATTTTGATTTATCGGGAGCTGACGTTTCGCGCGCTTTTAGACGCTTTGCATCAGACCGCGCGGATCACTGCTGTGATCTTTTCCATCATCGCGATGGCCACTTTCTTGAGCGTTGTTTTGACCTATACTCAGGCGCCGCAAAAGCTGATTGCCTTTTTCACTGAAATGGGTGGCACGCCGATGGCATTCTGGCTGGCTGTTGCGGTGATTTGCCTGATCCTTGGCACCTTCGTTGAGATTGTGCCGGTGTTTTATCTCACTGTGC
>CALFSV010000116.1 GCA_937916485.1 uncultured Paracoccaceae bacterium
TGACACGAATATTGCTGGGGCCACCAGCAGCACCTACACGCTGACGCAAGCCGAAGGCGCAAAAGTTGTCACGGTAGCAGTGTCATACGTAGATGGGGTTGGTTCAAATGAGGTTGTCGCAAGTGCGCCAACTGATCCAGTGAATAGAAAGCCAATTGTTAACAAAATCTTACCAACGTTCGTAGCACCTGAAGGTTCGACCCAAAACCGCGACCTCAGCGGGAATATCTTCATAGACCTTGACCAAGCCACCAATGTTTCGACCAGCATTTCACAACTCAACGGAGAGAGTATTCCGGCATGGCTCAATGTCGATTTCGATACCGGTTTGATTTCTGTCACGCCACCAAATGGTAGTGCTGGCGTGTATAAGTTCAGAGCGGTAGCTGAAGATGAGTTTGGTGCGACCATGACCCAAACATTCAGCGTCTCAGTGATTGAGGATAGTCCGCTGAATAAAGTGATCGTAGTAGAACAGGGCGACAGTAACGTTACTGAGGCATTTGGTGCTAATGTTATTATAGCCGCAGAGGGTAACAACCAGATCATGAACTTCTCTGGCAACAGCTTTGTTGATGCGGGCGCTGGTGATGATGTTGTCGTAGGTGGGCGAGGCGACGATGTTCTTTTTGGTGGTACTGGCAATGATGTACTGATCGGTGATATCTCTCGCAAGTTTTCAGCTGGCGACGACGTTCTTGTCGGTGGTGCAGGAAATGATCTTCTAGAAGGTCTTTCCGGTGCGGATACATTCGTGTTTGCGCCCAATGAAGGTAGCGATATTATTGCAAAACTTGAACTGGATGTTGATACTGGAATTTGGTCTCCAACTGGAGTGGATTTCGATATTTTAGAGGACGTGATCGATCTAAGTGCTTTTGCCATTAATGGCATTGACCAAGCTCTGGATAAATGGTCCCAAAGTGATCTTGGTGCTTTGTTTGTCTATCAAGATACAGAAATCCTTGTTCAAGGAGTTCAAATAGAAGACTTAACAAACGACAACTTCATATTCTAAAGATAGGTTGAGGGCAAAGATGAGTAAGGTGATGATGAATAGTTTGGCCCTAGTAGGGATCTCTGTTTTAGTTAGCGCGTGTGGTGGTGGCGGCATGTCAACGCCAATAGTCACGCTTCAAAACGCAGAAAGCACTCAGCAAATCACTATGATCTCTGCCGATTTTTCAAACTCAAGTGTCATTGCCTCCTCTTCAACAATTGCGCAGTTAAATCGCCTTGGCGCAATAGAGTTGACATATGGAGCCATCCTTTCAGATGGCAAGGTTATTGGTATTGAAACACTTTCTAGCGATGTGCCAACCTCAGGCACGGCCACATATAACGGAACTGCAGTGGCAGTAATAAATGACGGCTCGTATTTCTATGACTTGGTTGGGACAGCAACGGCCACGGTCGCACTGGCCAGTCAGAGTGGTGCTCTAGATGTAACTCTTGGCAGCTTTAGTGGTGAACAGACCTCTGTTTTGAATGGCGCCACTGCTAGCGGTTCATTTCCAAATATATCAATAATATGGGAAAATGCAAATATCTGTGGTGGCTCAAGATTTTGCAATGGTTTGATTGACGTACAAGGCACGGCGACGAATTTATCGCAAGAAGCCAAATATGATGCAGCTGCTGTGCTTTTTGGTCCGTTAGGAGAAGAAATAGGAGGCTTGATAGACGTAGTCGACCTGGGAAACCTTGAAGCCACAGCGGGCTTCATCGTGGGGAAGTAGTCATTGATAAAATGATACTGGGGATTCTCTCCGCCGCCGGAGGGTATCATAGACAAAAATCAAAGACATACGCCAACGCACTCTTGATGATTGACATCAAAAAACTTGCGAAGCTAAGCTGCTGCCTTTGAACCTAAAGAAAGACTTAGGCGCCCAAGTTGCCAATCATTTCTTTATTTAGACCTTGTTCTGAGTGGGTGTGGCCAGTTTGTGTGCCACGCACAGATTGTGTTGCGGATCAGTGTTGTCTGCTACAGCGTCTGCGTAGAGCCGAGTTAATGAACTTAGGCATTCAAAATGGGTGGTTTCTCGCTAAACTTGCGCTTCATGAACGATTTTCATTTTGACTGTATATTAATTTTTGGTGCTGACAAAATCGACCCTGTAATACGAAGACACACCTACATAGAGCTAGGACATCAAATGGGCCCACCTTCTCGCGACGTGTTTCTAAAATTCAGACGCGGGAACGTGTGGGTTTTGTGGACCATCGCAGTTCTCAGCATGTTTGTGAACGCTCTCATGCTGACTGGCCCGATATACATGCTGCAGGTGTATGACCGTGTGCTTGGGTCCCAGTCTGAAGAGACACTCTTTGCGCTGACGCTGCTCGTTGTGTTTCTCTTCATCGTCATGGGCGTTCTTGACTATGTCAGAGGACGTATCGGCGCTCGATATGGGGCGCGCCTACAGGCGGCCATAGACGAGCAAGTATTTGCGCTTGCTCTGTCTCAGGCGCGCAATACAGGCGTCCAACAAACGGCGCTGCAGGACCTTACTTTGGTTCAAAGATTAACGGCCTCGCCGGTGTTTATGGCCTTGTTTGACCTGCCTTGGGCGCCGCTGTTCATCGCAGCAATTTTCCTGTTCCATCCCTGGTTGGGCTGGTTGGCCATAGGGGGTGTTGTTGTCCTCGTGGGGATGGCGCTGATAAACCGGTCGATCAGCCAAGAACCTGTGGCTCGCGCATCTTCTGCCTCTAATGTGGCAAACCGCATGGCTGCGGAAGTGCAAGGCGAAGCAGAAGTGTTGCGCGCCCTCGGCATGGAAGCGAGTGCGTTTCAGCGATGGAGGATGCAGCGCCGGATCGCCTTGGGCGAAGGAATGGTGGCCTCTGACAGAGTTGGATCCTTCGCGGCCGCATCAAAAAGCATACGGTTGTTTCTACAGTCTGCCATACTTGGGCTCGGTGCTTATCTCGTTCTTCAAGCGGAGATGACTGCTGGAGCCATGATTGCTGGTTCTATCTTGCTCGGCCGCGCCTTGGCTCCCGTAGAGATGACCATTGGGCAATGGGGGACCGTCGCTGAAGCCAACCAGGCGTGGCGGCGTTTGGGTGATTTGTTTCGGACCAATACTGTGGCGCCGTCGCATATGCCTTTGCCGCGGCCTCGAGCGCATATTGAAGTCTCCCAGCTCGTCGTTGCACCGCCCGGCGCAAAAGCAGCTACGCTGCGGGGGGTGTCGTTCAACATAGCGCCGGGCCAAGCTGTGGGCGTGATAGGTGCCTCTGGCTCTGGCAAGTCAACGTTAGCCCGCGCTATGATTGGGGTGTGGGGACTAGTAGCAGGTCAGATTCGTTTGGATGGGGCGAGCCTGGATCAATATGATCCTGACGTATTAGGCGGATATATTGGCTACCTGCCTCAGTCGGTGAAGCTGTTTGAAGGCACCATCTCAGAGAACATCGCGCGGCTATCGCCCAACATGGATCCTGCCCGGGTTGTCGAAGCTGCCAAAGCGGCAGCCGCACATGAGATGATCCTTGACCTGCCAGACGGGTATGACACCGCACTCTCAGGCATCGGATCTCGACTGTCCGGTGGGCAAATTCAACGCATTGGTCTTGCGCGTGCGCTTTACGGCGATCCAGTGCTGCTTGTCTTGGACGAACCCAATTCGGCCTTGGACAATGAAGGATCGATTGCCTTGAACACTGCGATTAAGAACATCAAGGCAGACGGACGCGCCGTGATCATCATGGCGCATCGGCCAGCCGCTATCCGGGAATGTGATTATCTTCTGGTGCTTGCCGATGGCGTTCAAAAGAAGTTCGGACCCACGCCTGAGGTCTTGCAACAGACGCTATCAAACTATGCTGAAATCAAAGCTGCAGGTGGAGTGTCATGAGTACGAGCCCGCAGAAAGATCTGTCCGAAGCCTGGTCCATTCGTGGCCCGCTACTGACCGCAGTGTTCACGGTCGTCGTGATGCTGGGTGGGTTTACCTTCTGGGCTCTCAGCAGTGAACTGGCAGGAGCAGTGATAGCTTCTGGTCGCATTGAAGTTGAGCGCAACCGGCAAGTCATCCAGCATCCTGAAGGTGGGGTGGTTGCCGAATTCTTTGC
>CALFSV010000117.1 GCA_937916485.1 uncultured Paracoccaceae bacterium
GTTGGAGCCCGTAGAGTCGGCCGATCCGACGAAGGGAGCGGGCGATGTTGCGGTTCCGACGGATGCGAAGTCTCCAGAAATTTGCCTCCGTCCATTCTTCAGTATTCAATCACTTCAACTGGGAACGCAGTCTTGCAAGCAGACCCCGCTTCGTCACTGTCGCCATCGCCAACAAGACCGCCCGCACCGCTTGGGCGCTGCTGGCAAAAGGCGAGAGTTACAAAGCCGCATCGGCCACCTGAGCGGAGGAGGAACATACGCGGCGCATCACGGCGCCAAAACGAGATGCAAGGGCAGACGTGAGTGATGATGATCAAGCGAGACCGCTGCCGGTACACCCCGAGGTGGTGTCAGGGCTTCAAAGCTCGATCGTCTGATTGGGACCCGGCAAGCGGACTTCATCAGGGCCAGCGGTCAGACGTACCGCGCACAAAGGCCGGACACATGACCGCAACCTGCGATGATCAACATCAGCTCAAATCAACCCTTGCACAAAAGGAGCCGTCCACACATGACACCACCCTCGGCGGTTTTGCCGGTTTCCCTGACGGCGTCTGGCTTAGCGGTGGCCGTGCAGATAACCGGTCGGTCGGGCGTGGATGCGCTTGTCCTGGGCGTGTCCAAAGCGCTGGAGGACGCGATCGGCTGGGCCGGGTTGCCTGAGTGACCAACCGAAAGAAATCGCCCCGGAACAGGACGCGGCCGCAAGTGAGAGACCACTTTGATGCTAACATTCAATCGAGTGTCATCAAGAAAGTTAATGCTTTTAGGAATCCTTCTCCTAATCTAGCTTATTGCAAGATTCTGGACACCCTGGGGAGCAAGAAATGACAACTGAAGTAGTGAAGCTAAGCCGCCGGAGCCTACTGACGGTGGGCGCCGCCCTGACGCTTGGCGGGCTTTTGCCTCTGCGCGCCAATGCCGCCGGACCGATTAAGATGGCGGGCATCTATACGGTTCCGGTCGAGCAGCAATGGGTCAGCCGCATCCATCAGGCCGCCGAAGCCGCCAAGGCGGCAGGCGCCGTTGACTACGTCTACACCGAAAACGTGGCCAACACCGACTATGCCCGCGTGATGCGCGAGTATTGCGAACAGGGCATGCAGCTGATCGTCGGCGAAATCTTTGGCGCCGAGCAAGAGGCCCGCGAAGTGTGCGCCGAATATCCCGGCGTGGCCTTCCTTCTGGGGTCGTCCTTCATGCCCGACGAGGCAGCAAGCCCGAACCTTGCGGTGTTCGACAACTACATTCAGGACGCATCGTATCTCTCCGGCATCATAGCTGGGGCGATGACCAAGACCGGCAGCATCGGCATGGTCGGTGGCTTCCCCATTCCCGAAGTGAACCGCCTGATGAACGCCTTTATGGCGGGCGTGCGCGAAACTCGGCCTGATGCCAAGTTCCAAGTGTCGTTCATTGGGTCATGGTTCGATCCGCCCAAGGCCAAGGAAACCGCCTTTGCCATGATCGAAGCTGGCGCTGACCTGCTTTATGCAGAGCGCTTTGGTGTGTCGGATGCGGCCAAGGAGAAGGGCGTTCTGGCCATCGGCAACGTGATCGATACACAAGCCGATTACCCCGACACGGTGGTTGCCTCGGCGCTTTGGCACTTTGAACCGACGCTGAACGCTGCGATTGAGGCGATCAACGGCGGGGCCTTCAAAGCCGCGAACTATGGTGAGTATTCCTTCATGAAGGTTGGCGGCTGCTCTCTGGCGCCGCTGGGCACCTTTGAGGGCAAGGTTCCGGCCGATGTGATGGCCATGGTTGCCGCCAAAGAATCCGCGATCAAGGACGGCAGCTTTATCGTTGCCATTGACGACAACGAGCCGAAGTCGTCGTGAGCCAAGCCGATCTGCGGGCGGGGGACGCAGTCCTCCGCCTCGACAACATCACCAAGCGCTTTGGCGCGCTTGTTGCCAATTCGGGTGTCAGCCTTGATCTAGAGCGTGGCGAAGTCGTTGCCCTTTTGGGCGAAAACGGCGCGGGTAAGACCACGCTGATGAACATCCTGTTTGGTCATTATCAGGCTGATGAAGGTCGCGTCGAAGTGTTCGGCCAGACCCTGCCACCCGGAAATCCCCGCGCCGCATTGGCGGCAGGGGTTGGCATGGTGCATCAGCATTTCACGCTGGCGGACAATTTGTCGGTGCTGGACAACATAACCTTGGGCACTGAAAGCCTGTGGTCACGGGGTAAGGGGCGCTTTGCCGCGCGGGCGCGGATCGCCGCACTTTCGTCTGAGTTTGGGCTTGCCGTCGACCCTGATGCGCGGGTGGGCAGCCTTTCGGTGGGTGAACGGCAGCGGATCGAAATCCTCAAGGCACTCTATCGCGAGGCCCGCATCCTTATCCTCGACGAACCGACCGCCGTTCTGACCCCGCAGGAAACGGATGCGCTGTTTGACACGCTTCGGAAGGCGATCGCTTTGGGACTGTCGATCATCTTCATCAGCCACAAGCTGCATGAGGTCATGGCGATTGCCGACCGCTGCGTCGTGCTACGCCATGGTAAGGTGGTTGGACAGGTCGAGACCCACGCGACGGACCGAGCCGCCTTGGCGGCGATGATGGTCGGCAGCGCGGTTGCCTTGCCAAAAGTAGAAACCCGGCCTGCTGGCCCGGTTTTGATGCGGCTTTCTAACGTGACGACGCGGGCCAAGGGGACCGCCACTGGCCTCTCCGATCTGTCGCTGGACCTGTGCGCGGGCCAGATTGTCGGTTTGGCGGGAGTGTCGGGTAATGGGCAGGCGGCGCTGGCTGATCTCATCTCGGGCCTCGTGCGTCCCGATCAGGGCTGGATCGAGATTGACGGGGCTGAACCCGCTGCTTGGTCACCGCGTCAGGCGGTGAAGCACCAGATCGCCCGCATCCCGGAAGATCGGCACAAGACCGGCACGGTTTCCGATTTCAACCTAACCGAAAACGCGGTGCTGGAAGCCTATTCCCGCCCGCCCTTTAGCCGCCATGGCTGGATGAACTGGCCTGCCGCCCAAAGCTTTGCCAAGGAGGTGATCGCCAAATATGACGTGCGCTCTCAGGGGGTGTTGCAACGTGTCCGGCTTTTGTCCGGCGGCAACATGCAAAAGCTGATCCTTGGTCGGGTGCTCGAGCCAGGCCCAAAGATCATCCTTGCCAATCAGCCAGTCCGGGGTCTGGACGTGGGGGCGATTGCCTATGTCCAGTCACGGCTGATCGCGGCGCGCGATGCCGGGGCGGCGGTTCTGCTGATCTCTGAGGATTTGGACGAAATACAGAGCCTTTCCGATGTCATCCACGTCATTAGCGAAGGCCGCCTGTCACCGGGTTTTTCCCGTGGCTCCAAGACGGCGGCAGAGTTGGGGCTGTGGATGGCAGGGCAGGGGTTTAGGGTAGGTGACCATGCGGCTTGAGCCGATCCCGAACCCGACACTTGCCCGCCGGTTGGGCCTGCCCGCTGCCGCGCTGGTGGCGACGGTCGTGGTTGCCAGCCTGCTGGCGCTGTTGGCCGGGGCCAATCCCTTTGCGGTTCTGGGCCAGATCGTCACTGGGGCGGTTGGGTCAAAGTTCGCGCTGTTGGAAACGCTGAACCGGGCAACGCCGCTGATCTTTACCGGTCTGGCTGTGGCTGTGGCCTTCAAAGCCAAGCTGTGGAACATCGGCGCCGAGGCGCAGCTTTATGCCGGAGCCATCGTGGCGGTGCTCTTGGGCACCGGGGCGATTCCATCGCCCTTTGTTCTGCCGGTGACGGCGGTGTTTGCCATGCTGGCGGGCGCGCTTGTGCTGCTGGGCCCAGCTTTGCTGAAAACCCGGTTGGGCGTGGATGAGGTGGTGACGACGCTTTTGTTCAATTTTATCATGCTGTTATTTGTCAGCTATCTTCTGGAAGGTCCGATGAAAGACCCCATGGGTATGGGCTGGCCCAAGTCTGAGGCTTTGCTGAAAGAGGCGCGTCTGCCCCGCATTGCCGAAGGTCTGCGCCTGCATTGGGGGTTTGTCTTGGCTTTGGTTGCTGCCGTCGTGGTCTACGTCATCGAACGGCGCACCAGTTTCGGTTTTGAGATGCGGGCAGTGGGGTCAAACTTTGGCGCGGCACGGTTTGCCGGGGTGCCGGTCAACCGCGTGCTGATCCAGACCGCGCTGTTGTCGGGCGGTCTTGCGGCCCTTGCCGGTTGGTCTGAAGTTGCGGGCCTTAAGGGCCACCTCAGCCAAGACCTGTCGCCTGGCTTTGGCTATACCGGAATCATCGTCGCCATGCTGGCGCTGTTGAACCCGCTTGCGGTGATTGGAACCGCAATCTTTGTGGCCGGCATCTTTGTGGGCTCTGATGCGATGAGCCGTGCTGCCGGGGTCCCAACCTATATCGCTGATATGCTGCTGGCTTCGGCGCTGCTGTTCATGGTTCTGGCGATCCTTCTGACCAAGATGCGGGTGTTGCGAGGATGAGTGATATTCTTGAAATCCTGCTGTCCGCCAGTTTCTGGGCAGCCGTGATCCGCATCGCAGCGCCTTTGGTGCTGGCAACCATGGGTGAGTTGATTTGTGAACGCGCGGGCGTGCTGAACCTTGGGATCGAGGGGATCATGGTCATCGGTGCCTTCACCGGATGGCTGGCGGTTTATCAAGGCATGCCCCTGTGGGGCGGTGTCGGGGTGGCGATGGCCGCGGGGATGATGTTCGGGCTCCTTCATGCCACGCTGACGGTTCCTTTTGGCCTGTCGCAGCATGTCGTTGGCCTTGGCGTGACCTTGCTGGCCACATCGACAAGTTCCTTTGCCTACCGTCTGGCCCTGCCCGAAGTAACCAGCCCGCCGAAAATCGAACCCTTTCAGCCACTGGACCTGCCGGTCCTGTCTGATCTGCCCTTCTTGGGCGAAGTGTTCTTCACCCAGACAGCCTTTACATGGTTCGCCTTTGGCATTGCGGTTCTTGTCGCCTTTGTGCTGTTTCGCACCCCCTTGGGTCTTGCCGTTCGTGCCACAGGAGAGAACCCCGCAGCGGTTGAAGCCCAAGGTTTGTCGGTCACCGGCCTGCGGATGGGCGCGGTGATCTTTGGCTCTGGCCTGATGGCGATGGGTGGGGCGTTCCTGACCTTGTCGGCCTTTTCCTCCTTCTTCTTTGACATGGTCAATGGCCGGGGCTGGATCTGCGTCGCGCTGGTGGTTTTTGGCGTGTGGATGCCGGGTAAAGCGGTCCTGGGGGCGATCCTGTTCGCCGCCTTTGATGCGCTGCAAATCCGTCTGCAACTGACGCCGCTTGGGGCGGATCTGCCCTATCAGGTCTTTCTGATGGCA
>CALFSV010000118.1 GCA_937916485.1 uncultured Paracoccaceae bacterium
TCGGCAATCTGCATCGCCGCAACCGTCATCTTTTGGTTATGAGTCCTGACCCTAGGCTTGACGAAGGCCGTTTTGTCAAACGGGACGTTTTTCAGGGAACCCATTTCATGTCATTTTTTCAGACCAAATCCAAGACAGCTTTGGGCATTGTGATGATTGGAGCGGTGTTCGGCCTCGGCGGATGCGCAGAGCTTGTCGGCAACCCATTCAGCTACGAATCCGTCCTCGATGCCGAAACCCAATATCAATTGCTCGACGATGTCGCTACGGCAGCTCAGCCCACAAGCGGGGCGGATTTGCCGTCCTCGGACACGGCTACATACTATGGCCTTTCGTTCATTCGCGGGGACGAAGCGGTCTACACAAGCGCAACAAATCCGGTCGTCTATTATGGCCTGGCTGAAGTGACCGCAAACTTTGCCGGCACCGGGACCGTAAATGGCATCGCCAATGGGTTCATCGACAGCGACAGCAATCCTGCTGACGGACAGCTTACGTTTGCATCCTCGGCGATCACGCGCGGACCCTTGTCAGGGTTTACCGCGACCGTGGACGGAACCATCCAGCCCCAGGCAGGTGACCTGCAGGACTTTACCGGCATGCAGATTGTGGGCGGCTTCTCGGGGCCGAATGGTGAATACCTGAGCGGAGCGGGTTCCGAAACCATCATTGTGGGCGACGGGACAACGACGGAATCGGTCGACGTCGATTTTACCTTCGTCACCCGGCAATAGCGCGACGAGTGGGCGCAGTCCCTTGCCGCTCCCGCCCGTTTTGCTGCTCGAAACCGCAGGAACGGCCTGATTTTTGGGCGGGGAGGTCGGTTGTGGGCGAAAACGCAATTGCCGCCAGCCGACATTTTCTGGCTAGGTGCTCTTAGCCTTTTGCTGAACCGATGATCCTGTCGCCAATCCAGGGAGACCGAATATGGAAGCCAGCTTTTCCCGCCGACAGCTTCTGACGCCGTCCGAACTGCGTCGTCTGACCGAACGGTCGGACCTGCACGGCGGCGTGCAGATGGCCAGCCATCTTGGGGCAATCGGTCTGGTCGCCCTTCTGCATGCGCAGGCGATGGGCACGGGTTGGGTCTGGTTGACGGGGGCCGCGCTGGGGATCCTGCTCAACTTTCTCTACGCCGCCCAGCATGAGCTAAGCCATGCGACCGTCTTCAAGACCCGTAAACTGAACGAGTGGTTCGGGCGGGCCATTGGCTTTGTCCAGATTTTCCCCCGCGACTACGACCAGATCATGCATTTCGCCCACCACCAGTACACTCAGGACTGGGAAAGGGACGGGGAACTGGTCCGCGAACCCTACACCCTGACCACCTATCTGCTGTGGCTATCCGGCGTAACCTATTGGCGCAACAGGGTCTTTGGCGTCATCCGCCGGGCGCGCGGCATCATCGTCGAGCCCTATATCCGGGCCGAGGAAGAGGCCAAGGTCATCCGCGAAAGCCGCCTGCATCTGCTGGGTTATGGCGGGATCGCCCTTGTGGCCCTTGCGTTGGGCAGTTGGGCCCCACTGACATTCTGGCTGATCCCGATGATCCTGACCAAGCCGGTGCACCAGTTGCAGAACACCATCGAGCATCTTGGCCTCAGCCACGAGGCCGACATTCTTGAGAACACCCGCTCGACCCGGACCAACGCCTTGTTCCGTTGGATGTGCTGGCAAATGCCTTATCACACCGCCCATCACACCTTTCCGGCTGTGCCGTTCTGGAAACTGCGCGACCTGAACGCCAAGATCGAGGAAAAGGCAGGCGAGGTGCATCGCATGGGCTGGATCGAATTTCAGATCGAGGTGATCGCCCGGCTCATGGCCAAGGACGAAAGCCAGTACCCGATGAACGAGGTTTGGGTTCTGCCGTCGTCCGGTGGCCGCGCCAGACGGCTGCCCGCGGAATGAGGCGGCTTCAGGTCTACACCTCGCTCTGGGCTATGCAGCCGCATGACCCAACCGGCGTTAAGCTGCCATTTGATCAGGTCTGCGACATGGTCGCCGGGGCAGGCTTTGACGGCATGGCGATTGACCTTGGCGCGTCCGACGTGGCCGTCGCCCATAAGGTGCGCCCGCATATGGAGCGGGTGGGGCTGACCCCGCTGATCGTCGCCTTTCCCAAGACGATCGACAGCCTTGAGGACACGTTGCACATGGCCGCCGACTTTGGTGCGCCCTTTGTCGACGTGATCGGGCAGGTCATGCCGATTGCCCTCGATGACATGGTCCCGGTGATCGAAACCTGGATCGCCATGGCTGACCGGATCGGCGTGCCGGTGCAATTCGAGACCCATCGCAACTGCATCACCAATGATCTTTATACCACCCTGCAACTCTTGGACCGCATTCCCGACATGCGCATCTGTGCGGACCTGTCCCACTACGTGGTCGACCGGGAATTCTGGTTCCCACTGTCCGAGGCCGACATGGTCCTGATCAGCCGCATCCTGCGACGGTCGGACAGCTTCCAGGGCAGGGTGGCCAGTCGCCAGCAGATCCAGCTGCAACTGGATTTCCCGCAGCATCAGAAATGGGTCGATCTGTTCAAAGGCTGGTGGCGCGAAGGCATGGCCGACTGGCGTGCGCGCAACCCGACCGGCGACTGCATCTTTGTCTGTGAACTGGGACCACCCGAATATGCCATGACCGGCCCAGACGGGCGCGAGATGTCCAACCGCTGGCACGAGGCCCAGATCATCAAAGGCTGGGTTCGCGAAATCTGGGAGGATCTGGGCGGGGACGCCTGACCGTTGGGCATCTTCTGGGGCCTTTCGGTCCCACAACCGCCCGCCGATGGTTCAGAACGGTTTGCCGTTGGGCCAAGTTTCGGTCAAACCGGGCCAAGACACCCAGTTGACGGAGCCCGGTATGTCCAAAGATTTTCTCTGCATCGGTGAATGCATGGTCGAGATGGCCCCCGATGCGACGGGAGCGCGGTTCGACCTTGGCTTTGCCGGGGATACCTTCAACACTGCTTGGTATCTCAAGGCTTTGGCCCCCAAGGCTGATGTCCAATATCTGACCCGGGTCGGGCAGGACGACATCTCTGACCAGTTTCTGGCCTTTGCCCGCGCCGCCGGGATCGGGACCGACTTGATCGGGCGGGACACCGACAGGACCCTCGGCCTGTACCTGATCTCGCTTCAGGATGGCGAGCGCAGCTTTGCCTATTGGCGCGGTCAAAGTGCGGCCCGCAGGCTGGCGGATGATGCCGACACCCTTGCCGCAGCCCTTGCCGGGGCCAACGTCGTCTACTTTTCCGGGATCACCCTTGGGATATTGACGCCAGAGGGGCGTGATACGTTGTTCAAGGCCGTGGCGACTGCGCGGGCCGCCGGGGCAATCATCGCCTTTGATCCCAACCTGCGCCCCCGGCTTTGGGACAGCCCCACCACGATGTGCGACGCCATCATGCAGGCGGCGGCTACCAGCGATATTGCCCTGCCATCCTATGATGACGAGGCTCAGTATTTTGGCGATGCCAATCCCCTCGCCACATTGGCCCGCTACCAAGGGGCCGGGGTCCGGACAGTCATCGTCAAGAACGGGGCCCAGCAGATCGTCTATTCCCAGAACGGCACCACCGGCACGATCCATATCGCCCCGGCAGAGCGGGTCGTCGATTCCACCGCGGCCGGAGACAGCTTCAATGCCGGGGTGCTGGCGGCCCTTTGGGCTGGCCAGCCCATCGATCAGAGCATCGTTCAGGGCAGTCAGGTGGCGCGGCGGGTCATTGGCGGGCGCGGTGCGCTGGTCCCGCTGACGAACTAGCCCCCCGCGTCAGGCCGGTTTGCGACGGCCTTGCACGCCTTATGGTTGATCCCGATTCGCCCTTTTAGGGGTGTTTCACCTGCCGTCCCCGCGTTTGGCCGCTGCTCGCTCCGGCCTCATTCAGCATATTTTGCAAGGCATCGTCGCAGGGGCGGTGGGCGATCCTTCCTGTCCGGCAGAACCTTGAGGCCATTGGAAGAATTGCGGTCGTGGACCATCCCGGCCGGCGCGAAAAGGGATGCCCGGTCAGCTGACCAAGCAACAGGATTTCGCAGATCGGGGTCGTGAGGGGTGAAAATATACTTGAGCATTTGCTAACGTTATGTTCTTTTGCCCACGAGGACCGCTGTAGATACCCAAAACGCTTCGCCCCAGCCAGGGCGGTGCAGGGTGCGGCGGTAAGGGAAAGACACGCGTAAAAGGGAGGACTTTAATGTCTACGAAACGCATGCTGCTTGGCGCAACCGCCGGGCTTGGCCTCGTCGTTGGTTTGGCCAGCGCCGTTGCCGCACAGGATACCACGCTGACGATCGCAACCGTGAACAACGGCGACATGATCCGTATGCAGGGTTACACGGAAGACTTCACCGCTGCGACCGGCATCGCCGTCGAGTGGGTGACGCTCGAAGAAAACGTGCTGCGTCAGCGCGTGACCACGGACATCACCACCAACGGTGGCCAGTTCGACATCATGACCATCGGCATGTACGAAACCCCCATCTGGGGTGCCAACGGCTGGCTCGTCCCGCTGGACGATCTGTCCGCTGAGTACAACGCCGCCGACATCCTGCCCGCAATGGCAGGCGGCCTGAGCCACGACGGCACGCTGTATGCGGCACCGTTCTACGGCGAAAGCTCCATGATCATGTACCGCACCGACCTGATGGAAGCTGCCGGTCTTGAGATGCCCGCATCGCCCACCTGGGACTTTATTGCCGAAGCCGCGGCTGCCATGACCGACCGCGACGCCGACATCAACGGCGTCTGCCTGCGCGGAAAGGCCGGTTGGGGCGAGGGTGGTGCATTCATCACCGCCATGTCCAACTCCTTCGGCGCACGCTGGTTCGACGAAGACTGGAACGCACAGTTCGACACCGAAGCCTGGGCGAACACCGTTAACTTCTTCAAGAACATGATGGACGCCTCCGGCCCCGCTGGCTACGCCACCAACGGCTTCAACGAAAACCTGTCGCTGTTCAACCAGGGCAAGTGCGGCATGTGGATCGACGCCACTGTTGCAGCCTCGTTCGTGACCGGCGCTGACTCCACTGTTGCTGACTCGGTCGGTTTTGCTCTGGCTCCGAACAACGGCCTTGGCAAGAACGCCAACTGGCTCTGGGCCTGGGCCCTCGCCATTCCGGCTGGCACCCAGCAGGCTGATGCTGCCAAGCAGTTCATCGAATGGGCCACCGGCACCGACTACATCGAGATGGTTGCCGCAAACGAAGGCTGGGCCAACGTTCCTCCGGGCGCCCGGACCTCGCTGTACGAAAACCCGAACTACATGGCAGTTCCCTTCGCACAGATGACGCTAGACTCGATCCTGTCGGCTGACCCGACCAACCCCACCGTTGATCCGGTGCCCTATGTTGGCGTTCAGTTCGCAGCGATCCCCGAGTTTGCCGGCATCGCGTCTGAAGTGAGCCAGGAGTTCTCTGCAGCCTACGCAGGCCAGCAGACCGTGGAAGAAGCCCTGGCCAAGGCCCAGGCGATCACGACGGAAGCTATGGAAGCCGCAGGCTACTAAGCTATCCTCCCAGCCAGAGGGCGGTGACATCATCGCCCTCTGGTCAATTCCACACCCCCTAAATCTATGTCAACGTCAGGCGGCGCAAGTCCGTCATCGGAGGAGATGTATCCATGGCTACAAAAGCCTCACGCTCAGCCGCACGTGTGATGATGGCGCCCGCCGTGATCCTGCTTTTGGGCTGGATGTTGGTGCCACTGGCGTTAACCCTGTTCTTTTCGTTCAAGAAATACCTGCCGCTGCGCGGCGACAAATGGCAAAACGGGCTCGAGTGGGTCGGTTTCGAGAACTATTCCCGCTTTCTGTCCTCCAGTTCGTTCTGGCCTGCCGTTACCACCACCCTGATCATTGTGCTGGGCGTGCTGATCATCACCGTCTGTCTGGGCGTGTTGCTGGCGCTGCTGCTGGATCAACCGATGTGGGGGCAAGGGGTGGTCCGTATCCTCGTCATCGCCCCCTTCTTTGTCATGCCGACCGTTTCTGCGCTGGTATGGAAGAACATGTTCATGGATCCGACCAATGGACTGTTTGCCCACCTGTGGCGGTTCTTTGGGGCCGAACCGGTCGCCTGGCTCAGCGAAGCCTCGCTACCGTCGATCGTCATTATCGTCAGCTGGCAATGGCTGCCTTTTGCCACGCTGATCCTGCTGACAGCGATCCAGTCGCTGGACAGCGAGCAGCTTGAAGCGGCTGAAATGGATGGCGCCCCCGCGCTCAAGCGGTTTGCCTATATCATCCTGCCGCACCTGGGCCGGGCGATCACCATCGTGATCCTGATCCAGACGATCTTTCTGTTGTCGATCTTTGCCGAAATCTTTGTGACCACGGGCGGTGCCTTCGGATCACGGACGCTCACCTACCTCATCTTCCAGCGGGTTCTGGAAAGCCAGAATATCGGTCTGGGGTCTGCGGGCGGTGTCTATGCCATCATCCTTGCCAATATCGTTGCCATCTTCCTGATGCGCATCGTCGGCAAGAATCTCGATACGTAAGGGAGAGCGACCATGGCACGTTCCGTCACGTCTCAGCGCAAACTGATCAACACTGGCCTGGCCTGGTTGATCGGTCTGATCATCTTCTTTCCGATCCTCTGGACCATCCTGACCAGCTTCAAGACTGAGGCACAGGCCATCAACGACCCGCCGATCTTCCTGTTCTTTGATTGGACGCTTGAGAACTACGCGATCGTACAGGAACGGTCGAACTACATGCGGTTCCTGTGGAACTCGGTCATCATTGCCGGTGTGTCGACCCTTCTGGGTGTCATGATCGCGGTTCCAGCCGCATGGTCGATGGCCTTTGTGCCTTCCAAGCGGACCAAGGACATCCTGCTTTGGATGCTGTCGACCAAGATGCTGCCTGCGGTGGGGGTGCTTTACCCCATCTACCTGATCTTTATCGAGCTGGGGATCCTCGATACGCGGGTCGGTCTGATTGTCGTGCTGATGCTGGTCAACCTGCCGATCATCGTCTGGATGCTTTACACCTATTTCAAGGAAATCCCCGGCGAGATCCTTGAGGCGGCCCGGATGGACGGCGCGTCACTGCGCTCCGAGATCCTCTATGTGCTGACGCCGATGTCGGTTCCGGGGATAGCCTCGACCCTGCTTCTCAACTTCATCCTGGCCTGGAACGAAGCGTTCTGGACGCTGAACCTGACGGCGGCCAACGCGGCGCCTCTGACGGCCTTCATCGCCAGCTACTCAAGCCCCGAAGGGTTGTTCTATGCCAAGCTTAGCGCGGCCTCGACGATGGCAATCGCGCCGATCCTCATCCTGGGCTGGTTCAGCCAGAAACAATTGGTTCGCGGCCTCACCTTTGGCGCAGTGAAATAAGGACATCAGACCATGGGACGCATTACGCTTAGCAAAGTAACCAAGCGCTTTGGTGACGTCGAAGTCATTCCGCCGCTGGACCTTGAGATCAACGAAGGCGAATTCGTGGTCTTTGTCGGCCCGTCGGGTTGCGGCAAGTCCACCTTGCTTCGCCTGATTGCGGGGCTTGAGGATGTGTCGGGCGGGGTGATCAGCATTGATGGTCAGGACGCCACCGCAACACCGCCTGCCAAGCGTGGTCTGGCAATGGTGTTCCAAAGCTACGCCCTTTACCCCCATATGTCGGTGCGCAAGAATATCGCGTTCCCACTGCGCATGGCCGGTATCGACAAGGCCGAACAGGATCGCCGCATCGACAACGCGGCCAAGGTTCTGAACCTGACCGACTACATCGACCGCCGCCCCGGTCAGCTGTCGGGTGGTCAGCGCCAGCGGGTCGCCATCGGGCGGGCAATTGTCCGTGAACCGGCAGCCTTCCTGTTCGACGAGCCCCTGTCCAACCTCGACGCCGCCCTGCGGGTCGGCATGCGGCTTGAGATTTCAGAACTGCACAAGCGGCTTGCCACCACGATGGTCTATGTGACCCACGACCAGGTCGAGGCCATGACAATGGCCGACAAGATCGTCGTTCTGCGCTCTGGCTATATTGAGCAGGTGGGAAGCCCGCTTGAGCTGTATCGCAAGCCCAAGAACCTGTTTGTTGCGGGCTTTATCGGGTCGCCTAAGATGAACCTGATCTCGGGTCCCGAGGCTGCCAAGCACAACGCCACCACAATCGGCATCCGGCCCGAGCATATCTCGGTCTCGGCCACCGAGGGGATGTGGAAGGGCCGCGTCGGCGTGTCCGAACATCTAGGCTCTGACACCTTCTTTTATGTACACGATACGGGTCTGGGCACCGAGATGACCGTCCGCCTGAGCGGCGAGGTTGAGATGAAGTCTGGCGATACAGTCTACTTCACCCCCGATGCGGATAAGATCCATCGCTTTGACGACAAGGGGCTTCGGCTGGAATGAAGCGTCTGGACGGTAAATCGGCCCTGATCACCGGGTCGGCAAGGGGCATCGGCCGAGGGTTCGCCGAGGCCTATGTGCGCGAAGGCGCGACTGTCGCCATTGCCGACATCAACCTTGCAGCCGCCGAGGCGACCGCCGCCGAGATCGGTCCTGCCGCCTATGCGGTCGAGTTGGACGTGACCCGGCAGGACAGCATCGACGCGGCCATCGCCGCCGTTGTCGCCCGGGCGGGCAAGATCGACATTCTGATCAACAACGCTGCCCTTTTTGACGCCGCCGAAACCGTCGACATCACGCGGGCCAGCTATGACAGGCTTTATGCCGTCAACGTGGCGGGCACGCTCTTTACCCTTCAGGCCGCTGCCCGGCAGATGATTGCACAGGGACACGGTGGCAAGATCATCAACATGGCCAGTCAGGCTGGGCGACGCGGCGAAAGCCTTGTGGCTGTCTATTGCTCGACCAAGGCGGCGGTGATCTCGCTGACCCAGTCGACGGGCCTCAACCTGATCCGGCATGGGATCAATGTGAACGCCATCGCGCCGGGTGTTGTCGATGGCGATCACTGGGTGCATGTCGATGAATTGTTTGCCAAACTTGAAGGCAAGGTGCCCGGCCAAAAGAAGGCCGAGGTCGAAGCGGGCGTGCCTGCGGGCCGCTTTGCCACCCCGTCCGATCTGACCGGAATGGCGGTCTTTCTTGCCTCGCCCGAGGCTGATTACATCGTGTCGCAGACCTACAACGTCGACGGTGGGCAATGGATGAGCTGATGCGCCTTTCGAACGACACACTAACCCAACTTCCCGACGACATCCGCAGACCGCGCTACGACCGTTCGGCGCTGACGCCGGGGATCGTTCATATCGGTCTGGGCAATTTCCACCGGGCCCATCAGGCCTGGTATCTGCACCGTCTGTTCGACGAAGGGTTCAACCACGACTGGGCGATCATCGGGGCCGGAGTACGGCCCGGCGATGCCCTTCAGCGCGAGAGGCTGTTGGCGCAAGACTGCCTGAACACGCTGATTGAACTAGACCCTTCGGGCAAATCGGCCGAGGTGACGGGCGCGATGATCGACTTTCTGCCCGTCGAAGAGGGCAACGCCGCGCTGATCCGCCAGATGGCCGATCCGGCCATTCGCATCGTGTCGCTGACCGTGACCGAAGGCGGCTACTACCTTGACCCGACGGGGGGCGGCTTTAATGCAACCCATCCCGATATCCTGCACGACGTCGCCAACCCCGGCGTGCCGGGGACCGCGTTCGGGGCAATGGTCGCCGCCCTGAAACTGCGCCGGGACAATGGCATCGGGCCGTTCACCTGCCAAAGCTGCGACAACCTGCAGGGCAATGGCCATGTGCTGCGCCAGACCGTCGTTGGTCTTGCCCGGCTGTCGGACCCGGCCCTTGCCGATTGGATCGAGGCAGAGTGCACCTTTCCGAACTCGATGGTCGACTGCATCGTTCCGGCCACCGGCCCGAACGAGCTTGCCCTTGTCCGAACATTCGGGATCGACGATCAGGCCCCCGTCACCCACGAGAACTTTCGTCAATGGGTGATCGAGGACGCTTTTTGTGCCGGTCGTCCCGACTGGGACCGGGTTGGCGCCGAGCTGACTGACGATGTCCACGCCTTTGAGGCGATGAAGATCCGCATCCTGAACGGTGGCCATCAGGTTATTGCCAATGCAGGCGAAATGCTGGGGGTTGAAACGATTTCGGGCTGTATGGATCATCCCTTGATCGAGGCCCTGTTCCGCAAGGTCGAGGACGAAGAGATCGCCCCCCATGTCGGCCCGGTCCCCGGCATGACACCCGCAAATTACGTCGCGCTGATCGGGCGGCGGTTTTCCAACCCTTCGATCGTCGACACCACGCGTCGGGTGGCCTTTGACGGGTCGTCCCGGCATCCGGGCTTTGTCCTGCCGGTCATCCGCGATGGTCTGGCGGCAGGCACCTCTGTCGAGGGGCTGGCGCTGGTCGAGGCGATCTGGGCCCGGATGTGTGCCGGCACGCGGGACGACGGGTCGGTGATCCATCCCAACGACCCCTATTGGGACGATCTGAAAGGTGCCGCACTTGCCGGGCGGGACGATCCGCAGGCATGGCTGGCGCAGCGCCACATCTACGGGGACCTTGCCGACAATCCGGTCTTTGCAACGGCGTTTGGCCGCTGGCTTGGCCAGATCTGGACGCAGGGCTGTGCCGCAGCGCTTGCCACCTACGTTCAGTAACGCGGGCGGGCTTAGGGGCGCGCGCCCCGACTAAGGGGCCGCGCCCTTGATCAGGCCATCGGGGGTCCAGCTGCGCCCAGACTTGCGCACCTCGATGATCCGCTGCCGGTTCTCACGGACCCTGTCGGCATGCACGTAGCCACGGGCATGGTCGAGATGGACCAAGGGGGCCGTGAATCGAAGGTGCCGCCCGCGGATGCCGGAGTTGGCAAGACGAATGCCAAACTCCTTGTCCTCGCCGCCATACTTCATCCGTTCGTCAAAGCCGTTCACCGCAACAATCGCGTCGCGATAGGCCGAAGCGTTGCACCCGCTCCAGGTTCGGCGAACGGGCGAGGCGACTTCAAGCGCAGAGAGCAGGGGTCTGGGCAAGGGCATCGCCTTGAGCCGAGTGGTCATCCGGTCAAAGGTTCCGTGGGCCCCCAGCCAGTCGCGGCCAAAGACGCGTCCGGTGGTGACGTCCTCTTCGGTGACGCTTGCCGTGGCCTCGGACGTCAGGCGGATCAGGCTGCCGCAGGCGTAGCGGCGGGGGCCCGAAAGCTCTACATGCCGGGCGACAAAGCAGGGATGCATCATGCAATCCCCATCGGTAAAGATCATCAGATCGGCGTCCGAGGTCGCGACGGCCCGGTTCAGAATGGCGTTCTTTTCAAACCCGCGATCCTCGTGCCAGACGTGGCGCAGGGGTAGGGCAGGATGCTCGGCCTGTATCCGGTCAATCGCCGCCCGCGTTTCGGGGCCAGAGCCATCGTCGGCAATGCAGATGCTGTCGGGAGGGCAGGTCTGGCGAAGCGTCGACAGCAGAGTCAGCCGCAGGGCATGGGGGGAGTTGTAGGTAGATATAACAAGCTCTGTTCGCATGCCGGTCTCTTCAGACATCCTCAGGAATACCTCCAACGCTCTATCCTAGTTTGCTGGCCCCAAAAACCCAAAGAGTGGCCGTTGACGCGCAAAGCTTTTTTGGGCCCACCCGAAGGGCAAGCGTCCCGGTCAGGCCAAAAAGGGTTTGAAGGGGCCAGTGCCCCGCCCTAGGGTCGACAAACCGGGCTTCTGGGCGACACATCGGGGGGACACATGTTGAACATCCTTTTCATCATGTATGACCAGTTGCGGTTCGACTACCTCGGCTGCGCCGGTCATACGCACCTTGAGACCCCGAATTTTGACCGGGTCGCCGCCATGGGTGTGCGGTTCACCAATGCCTACTCCCAGTCGCCGGTCTGCGGGGCCAGCCGGATGAGCTTTTACACCGGTCGCTATGTGTCGTCCCATGGGGCGCAATGGAACGGCTATCCCCTGCGTGTGGGCGAACATACTTTGGGCGACCATCTGCGCGCCGCTGGCATGGACTGCTGGCTGATCGGCAAGACCCATATGAAGGTGGATGCCGAAGGGATGGCCCGCCTTGGCCTTGCCCCAGACAGCGTCATCGGGGCGCGGCAGGCCGAATGCGGCTTTGACGTCTGGGTCCGGGATGACGGGCTGTGGGGCGAGGGGCCGGACGGGTTCTATGACCAAAAGCGGTCGCCCTATAACGAGTACCTGAAATCAAAGGGTTATGAGGGCAACAACCCCTGGGCCGATTTCGCCAATGCCGGGGTCGAGGATGGCCAGATCGCAAGCGGCTGGATGTTCAAGAACGCCGACAAGCCCGCCAATATCCACGAAGAGGACAGCGAAACCCCGTGGCTGACGTCAGAGGCGATCCGCTTCATGACCGAGGCGGCAGCCCCCTGGTGCACCCATGTCAGCTATATCAAGCCGCATTGGCCCTACATCGTCCCGGCCCCCTATCATGCGATGTATGGCCCGGCCCATGTCGCGCCCGCCATCTGCCACCCGGTAGAGCAGGTGGACCCCCATCCCGTCTATGGTGCCTTTATGGGAAACAAGATTGCCGCCGCGTTCCAGCAAGAGGCCGTGCGCCAGAAGGTGATCCCCGCCTATATGGGCCTGATCCGGCAATGTGATGATCAGCTTGGCCGCATCCTCGACCACCTTGAGGCTACGGGCCAGATTGGTGACACGATGATCGTGCTGACCTCGGATCATGGCGACTACCTTGGGGACCATTGGTTGGGCGAAAAGGATCTGTTTCACGAACCTTCCGTAAAGGTCCCGCTGATCATCTACGATCCAAGGGCCGAGGCCGACACTACCCGGGGCACCACCTGCGATGCCTTGGTCGAGGCGATTGATCTGGCCCCCACCTTTGTCGAGGCGGCAGGGGGCGCGGTGCCCAACCACATCCTCGAAGGACGCAGCCTGAACCCCTGGTTGCACGGTGCCGTGCCTGATTGGCGCGAGGTGGTGATCAGCGAATACGACTATTCCCTGACCCCGATGCGCGATGCCCTGGGGGTGTCCAATGCCGATGCCCGTCTGTTCATGGTCTTTGACGGGCGGTTCAAGCTGATCCATGCCGAAGGCGGGTTTCGCCCCATGCTGTTCGACCTTGCCACCGACCCGAACGAATATGTCGATCTGGCCAAGGCGGGCAGCCATGCCGATGATAATGCGCGGCTTTATGACCATCTGGCCAAATGGGGCCGGCGCATGTCGCAACGGGTGACGGTTTCGGACGACCAGCTTGCCGCTCGGAGGAAGGGATCGGATCGTGTCGGGATCCTGCCGTTCCTGGTGGACGGATCCGAGGTGCCGGAGGCGCTGACAGCAAGGTATCGTGGACCGGTTCGGAACGTGCACGCAGGGACCAAACCCGGGGCCAAGAAGACCTAGCCGGACCTCACCCGCCTTGCAGACCCGACCCCGCAAGGGCAGACTTCCCCGAATGCGCCGTATGGGGGCGGCAAGAAAGGGGACGTCATGGGGCAAATGCTGGATGGCCGCTGGGTGGACGACGCCGCACTTGGCGTTATCAGAGCTGACGGCAGCTGGACCCGCGCGCCAAGCATCATTCGCCACCAGATCGGTGAGGAGGCGGAGTTTCCCGCGGTTCCCGGCCGCTACCGCCTTTATGCCGCCTGGAACTGTCCTTGGGCGCATAGGGTTCTGCTGACCCGGGCCCTCCTTGGTCTGGGTGACGCGATCCCGGTGTCCTTTGTCGCCCCGGCGCGGACGGATCAGGGGTGGGTTTTTGACCGGGCCACCGGCTACACTGACGATTTGCTGGGCAAGGCAGCCTTGCATGAGGTCTATGCGGCAGGGGATCCCGAATACACCGGCCGGGTTACGGTTCCCTTGGTCTATGACACCGTAACTGGCACCTTGGTGTCGAATGAATCCGCCGATCTTGTCCGCATGTTGCCAACAGCCTTTGCCGGGGTGGCCCGCAGACCGCTGGACCTTTACCCACTGGCACTACGGCCCGAGATCGACCGTTGGAACGACCAGATTCACGCCAAGCTCAACAACGGCGTCTACCGCGCCGGTTTCGCCGAAAGCCAGTCGGCCTATGACAGTGCAGTCGAAGAGGTGTTCGCAACTCTCGACGCGATAGAAGACAGGTTGTCGCAAAGCCCCTATCTTGCGGGCGATCAGCTGACCGAGGCTGACGTCAGGCTGTTTCCCACGCTCGCCCGCTTTGACGTGGCCTATTACATCGCCTTCAAATGCTGCCGCAGACGGATCACCGACTACCCCCACGTCTGGCACTATGCCCGCGAGTTCTATGCCCTGCCGGGGGTGGCGGACACGGTCAGGTTCGACATTTACCGGAGGGGCTATTTCTCACGCTCGGACAAGCGCAATCCGCTGGGGATTGTTCCCACGGCGCCCGCCATCGACTGGTCCCTTTGACCCCGAGGGCGATAGACATGCCCGGACCGCTCGCCTATCACTTTGACCCAAGGGTTTGATCGCAGACGACCGCCAGGGAGGGCGCCATGTATCGGTTGGACGAAGACCGGCTTTTCCCGATGGAGGGACGGGCCCGCGATCTTGCGCGGGCGCTCTATGCCTCTGTGCGCGATCTGCCCATCCTTAGCCCGCATGGCCACACCGACCCCCGCTGGTTTGCCGAAAACGCGGCCTTTGCGGACCCGGCCCAGCTGTTTGTAACCCCGGATCACTACGTGTTTCGGATGCTGCAATCGCAAGGCGTGCCACTCGAGGACCTTGGCGTTCCGCGCGCCGATGGCGGCGCGATCGAGGCCGACCCGCGCAAGATCTGGCGGCTGTTTGCCAGCCATTACCACCTGTTCCGGGGCACGCCCTCGCGGCTCTGGCTTGACCACGCGTTTCAAGAGGTGTTCGGCGTGACCGAGCGGCTGTCGGCCCAGACGGCGGACGCCATCTATGACCAGATCGCGGGTTGTCTTTCCCAACCCGACTACCGGCCCCGCGCGTTGTTCGACCGGTTCGGGATCGAGGCGATTGCCACAACCGAAAGCCCGCTTGATGACCTGCGCTGGCACCGGATGATCCGGGACAGCGATTGGGACGGACGGGTGCTGACCGCTTATCGGCCTGACGTGGTGGTTGACCCTGAAGGTGCCGATTTTGCCCGCAATGTCGAACAGCTCGGCGCCCTCACCGGCGAGGATGCCACGACATGGACCGGATACCTTGCCGCTCATCGCATCCGGCGGGCCTATTTCAAGACGTTCGGGGCCACCTCCACCGATCATGGCCACGCCACCGCCCGGACCGAGGACTTGCCACGGGACGAGGCTGCGGCCCTGTTCGACAAGGCCCTGCGTGGGCTGTGCACATCGCAAGAGGCCGACGCCTTTCGTGGCCAGATGCTGACCGAAATGGCCCGGATGAGCCTTGATGACGGCCTTGTCCTGCAAATCCATCCGGGCAGCTATCGCAACCATTCCCGCGCCACGCTCGAAACCTTTGGGCGGGACAAGGGCTATGATATTCCGATGCGGACCGACTATGTCCACGCCCTCAAACCGTTGTTAGATGCGGTGGGTACACGGGCAGACCTGACGGTGATCCTGTTTACCCTGGACGAGACCGCCTACGCCCGCGAGCTTGCCCCCCTTGCCGGGGTCTACCCCGCCCTGCGCCTTGGCCCTGCCTGGTGGTTCTATGACAGCCCCGAAGGGATGCGCCGCTTTCGCGAGATGACGACCGAGACGGCAGGTTTCTACAACACTGTCGGGTTCAACGACGACACCCGCGCCTTCTGCTCGATCCCCGCCCGCCACGATGTGGCCCGGCGGGTGGATAGCGGATACCTTGCCACCCTTGTGGCCAGTGGCCGACTGGCCGAGGATGAGGCTTTCGAGGTCGCCCACGACCTGACTTACCGTTTGGCGAAAGAGGCTTACAGGCTTTAGCCCACCCCAGCGACATCCGCGCGGCATCTGCCGCTTCCACGACATTACCCCGAAAGGACCCCGCCCATGCTGACCGTCGAGACCCGCCACGCCATTCACCCTGACCACGCCAAAGGGATGGACACCGCAGCATTGCGCCAGAACTTTCTGGGGGAAGGGCTGTTTGCCGGGGGCGAGATCCGGTTGATCTATACTCATTACGACCGCTTTGTCCTTGGCGGGGCCGTGCCCGATGGGGCGCCGCTGACCCTTGACGTGGTGGACGAGACCCGGACCCCCACCTTCATGGACCGGCGCGAGATGGGCATTGTGAACATCGGGGGCACCGGCACCGTTTCGGCTGCGGGCACGGATCATGTGATGAACAAGGGCGATGTTCTCTATCTTGGAATGGGATCGGGCCCGGTGACCTTTGCGGGCGAGGGGCGGTTCTACATCACCTCAGCCCCGGCGCACCGGACCTGCCCAACCCGGCTGATCACGGTTAACGACGCCAAAGAGTTGAATATGGGCGAGCCTGCGACCTCGAACAAGCGCACGATCCGGCAGTTCATCCACCCGCTGGTGATGGAAAGCTGCCAGTTGGTGCTGGGCTACACCACTCTGCACGACGGATCGGTCTGGAACACCATGCCGGCGCATGTGCACGACCGGCGGATGGAGGCCTACCTATACTTTGGCATGACAGCCGAGGCCCGGGTCCTTCACCTGATGGGGGAACCGACCGAGACGCGGCATCTGTTCATTGCCAACGAACAGGCCGCGATTTCGCCGCCATGGTCGATCCACGCGGGTGCCGGTATCGGCGAATACACCTTTATCTGGGCGATGGCCGGGGACAACGTGGACTATACCGACATGGACATGCTGCCCGCCGAGGCGCTGCTATGAGTGCGATTTTCTCTTTGACAGGTCGCAAGGCGCTGGTGACAGGGGCCAATGCCGGCATCGGGCAGGCTATCGCCATCGGTCTGGCCGAAGCAGGGGCAGAGGTTGTCTGCGCCGGTCGCCGCGCCAGCGACGAAACGGTGGCCGCGATCACCGCCGCTGGTGGGACTGCATCCACCGTTCTGTGCGATTTCGCCGATCCGATGGCGGGGCAGGGCCTGTTTGCCGGGCAGGGGATCGACCTTCTGATCAACAACGCAGGCATCATCCGGCGGGCGGATTCGCTTGATTTCTCGGAAGAGGATTGGGACGCGGTGATGGACGTGAACCTCAAGGCGCTGTTCTTCACCGCCCAGGCCTTTGCCCGCGAGATCGTGGCCCGCAAGGGGACGGGCCGGATCGTCAACGTCGCCTCGCTCCTGTCGTTTCAGGGGGGCATTCGGGTGCCATCCTATACGGCCTCCAAGCATGGGGTGGCCGGGCTGACCAAGCTTTTGGCAAACGAATGGGCGCAAAAGGGCATCAACGTGAATGCCATTGCGCCCGGCTATATCGAAACAAGCAATACCGAAGCCCTGCGGGCCGATCCCAAGCGCAACGCCGAGCTGCTGTCGCGCATCCCCGCAGGCCGCTGGGGGCAGGCCGAGGATATTGCAGGGGCTGCCGTCTACCTTTGTGCGCCTGCGTCGAATTATGTGCATGGCACCCTGCTTAGCGTCGATGGAGGCTGGCTTGCCCGCTGATCGCCTGACCCGCAGCGATGCCGCCCGGCCGGGGGTGGGTATTGTGCATCTGGGCCTCGGGGCATTCTTCCGGGGATTTGGGGCGGTCTATGTGGCCGATGCCATAACTGCTTCTGGTGGTGATTGGGGGATTGTCGGCGTGTCGCTCAAAAGCGCCGCCACCCGCGACGCGCTCGCTCCGCAGGACTTTGCCTATCAGGTCGTTTCCATGCGGCCCGAGGGCGAGACCCCGCGCGTCGTCGAGGTGCTTGAGGATGTGCGGGTAGCTCCCGAGGACCCCGAGGGGCTGCTGGCCCTGATGGCTGACCCGGCCATTCGGATCGTCTCGCTGACCGTGACCGAGAAGGGGTACTGCCACGAGCCGTCCACCGGGCGGCTGATGTTTGACCACCCCGACATTGTCCACGATCTGACCGCGCCGTTGCCCGTCTCTGCCCCCGGATTTCTGGTGCGGGCGCTGGATCGGAGGCGGCTCGCCGGGGTGCCCCCCTTCACGGTGCTGATCTGTGACAACCTGCCTGAGAACGGCAAGATGCTGCGCGGCGTCGTGCTTGATCTGGCCCGTCGGATTGACCCGACCTTGGCCGACTGGATCGCGGCGGAGTGCCGGTTCCCCTCGACCATGGTCGACCGGATCACGCCTGCCACGACCACAGCCGACATCGACCGGCTGGCCAAAGCCACCGGGCATTTCGACGCCGCACCGGTGTTTTGCGAGCCGTTCCGGCAATGGGTGGTCGAGGATGACTTTGTCGGTGGCATCCGACCCGACCTTGCTGCTGCCGGGGTCGAGATGGTGCCCGATGTGACGCCATACGAACATATGAAGCTCAAGATGCTGAACGGCACCCATTCGGCGCTTGCCTATCTGGGATATCTTGGCGGGCATGAAACGATTTCAGACACCGTCGCCGACCCCGTCTTTGCCGGCTATGTCCGGGGCCTTTGGGCGGACGAGATCGCGCCCGCTGTCGATGCGCCCGAGGGGGTCAGCCTGACGGACTATGCCACAGCCCTGTTCGACCGATATGCCAATCCGGCAATCCGGCACCGGACCTGGCAGATCGCGATGGATGGCAGCCAAAAACTGCCGCAAAGGATTTTGGGAACGCTTGAGACCAACTTTACCGCTGGTCGCCCGTCGCCCGGCCTCTGCCTCGCCGTCGCGGCCTGGATGCGCTACGTCGGCGGTGTGGACGAGGCGGGGCAACCGATCGAGGTTAAGGACCCGATGGCAGTGGAACTGCGCAGGGTCTGTGACGCGACACCAACGCCCCAGGCGCGGGTCAAGGCGCTGCTTGGGCTGCCCCAGATTTTCCCCGAGGCGATTGCCAGCAAACTGGAGGGGCCTGTGACGACTGCAGCGACCCTCCTGTGGCAGGTCGGAGCGCGCAAAGCGGCAGCTCAAATGACGGAGACATCGACATGATCGAAAGCTGGCGTTGGTACGGCGAGTTCGACAAGATCACCCTGCCCGAGGTCGCCCAGACCGGGGCCACCGGCATTGTCACCGCCCTGCATGACATCCCCTATGGCGAGGTCTGGTCGCGCGAGGCGATCGGAACGCGCCAAGCGCAGGTGCGCGGGGCTGGCTTTGACTGGGTGGTGGTGGAAAGCTTGCCGATCCACGAACGGATCAAGCGGGGCGAGGGCGATCTGTCGACGCTGTTTGCCAACTACCGGCAATCGCTGGCCAATCTGGCTGCCGAAGGGGTCGACCGTGTCTGCTACAACTTCATGCCGCTTCTGGACTGGACGCGCACCGACCTGACCGCGCCGGTTGCACGCGGCGGGCAATGCCTGCGCTTCTCGGCCCCACGGATGGCGGCGTTTGAAATCCACATGCTGGGTCGCGAAGGGGCCGAAGAGGACTACTTGCCCGAGGTGCGGGCCAAGGCGGCCATCTGGTTTCAGCAGGCCAGCGAGGCCGACCGCGACGCCCTTTTGGCCTCGATCATGGCGGGATTGCCGGGGGCGTTTGACCGCTACAGCGTGGCAGGGCTGCGCACCGCGCTGGCGGGCTACGAGGGGATCGGCCGGGAAGAGCTGCGGGCCAACTACAAGCGGTTCCTGCAAGAGGTGATCCCTACAGCACAAGAGCTGGGCGTGCGGATGTGCGTCCACCCTGATGATCCGCCCCGTGACATACTGGGTCTGCCACGTATCGTGTCCACGGGCGAAGACCTTGCTTGGGTTCTGAACGCGGTGGACGCGCCTGCCAACGGCATCACCCTGTGTTCGGGATCGCTGGGCGCGCATCCGGACAACGATGTCCCTGCCATCGCCCGGTCGGTCGCCCCCCGCATCCACTTTGCCCACCTGAGAAACGTCGCCAAAGAGGCTGATGGCAGCTTTGAAGAGGCGGCGCATCTGGAGGGCGATACCGATATGGTCGCCCTGATCGCGGTTCTGCTTGAGGAAGAAGGCCGCAGGCGTGCCGAAGGGCGGGCCGACGACGCCATCCCCTTCCGCCCCGATCACGGCCATGACCTGTTGTCGGACATCGGGCGCGACCTGATCCCCGGCTATCCCATGATCGGGCGACTGCGTGGCCTGGCCGAATTGCGCGGCGTGATCGCCGGCCTTGGCCACAGGCAGGGGACGCACCCCGCTTAACCTTGCGCTTGACCTTGGGCCTTGGCGGGCAAATACTCCGCTCTGCGACGGTTCGCCGCTGTCGCAATGACCTGCGCACTTTGGGAGAGGGGGCGCGGGCTAAGGGAGGAAAATATGCTGACCCAATGGTTTGCCGCCGAGAGCGAATACCTGATCGTCGCAGGCATCGGCCTGTTTGGCGGCGTACTTCTGGGCCTTTCCGCCCGGTTGGGCCGTTTCTGCACGATGGGCGCGATCGAGGACTGGCTTTACGGCCTTGACGACCTGCGGCTTCGCATGTGGGGGATTGCCATCGGTGTGGCCATCCTTGGCACCTTTGGGCTGATCGCGACGGGTCAGCTGGACCCTGCCCAGACCGTCTACCTGTCGCTGGCATGGTCGCCTCTGGCCAGCGTTCTGGGTGGCCTTGTCTTTGGCTATGGCATGGCGATGGCTGGGAATTGCGGGTTCGGCGCGCTTGCCCGTCTTGGCGGTGGCGATTTGCGTAGCTTCGTCATCGTGCTGGTCATGGGGATCGCGGCCCTGGCCACGATTTCGGGGCCGCTCGCCTATCTGCGGGTTCTGGCCTTTCCGACCCGACCGGCCGAAGGGGCGCTGCCTGGTATTGCCCAGTCTCTGGGGGCGTGGACCGGGCAATCGGTGACGATGATCGGGCTGGCCATCGGCGCCCTTGTCATCCTGGTGGCTTTGTCCTCGGCCCGGTTCCGGGCTGCCCCGGCGATGATCTTCTGGGGCGCCCTGCCGGGCCTTGCGGTGGTATCGGCCTGGTGGGGGACGCAGTGGATGGCCTCGACCGGGTTCGAAGGGACGCCGGTTGTGGCCCATACCTTTGCCGCCCCGCTGGGCGAAGCGATCATGTACAGCATGACGGCGTCCGGGCGCAGCCTGTCGTTTGGGGTGGGGTCCGTCGTCGGGGTCTGGATCGGCGCCTTTGCGGGCAGCTTGATCAAGGGCCATTTCCGTTGGGAGGCCTGCGAAGACCCAAGGGAATTGCGCCGCCAGATCCTTGGGGCCGCCCTCATGGGGGTTGGTGCCGTAGTGGCCATCGGGTGCAGCATCGGGCAGGGGCTGTCGGCCTTTTCGGTGTTGGCATGGTCGGCCCCCGTCACTGTGCTTGCCATCATTGCGGGGGCGGCACTGGGCCTGCGCCAATTGATCGAGGGCTTTGCCCCGGCCGAATAGGCATCGGTTTTTGCTTTCCTTGCCCGGGGCATCCTATATATTCATTTTGATGAATATGGGAGGAGACCTCGATGCGGATCACACGTAGAACCCTGATGCAGGGTGGCACTGCGGCGGTCATGGGCGGGATTGTCCCGCGCTGGGCCTTTGCCCAGACCTCGCTGACCATTGGGGCCGCCACGATCGACACTGTCAGCGACGGTGGGCTGGTCCTTCCGACCGGCATGATCCTGTCGGATGTCCCTGTGGATGAGGCGCATAGGATCCTTGCCGATTACGGCCTCGACGGTGACACCCTGACGCCTGAATGCAACCTGACCCTGCTGCGTCAAGGGGACCGGGTTGTCCTGTTCGACGCAGGGTCAGGCACCGAATTCATGCCTTCGGCCGGAAAGCTGCCCGATGCCATGGCCGCACTTGGCGTCGGGTATGAGGACATTACCGACGTCGTCTTTACCCATGCCCATCCCGACCACCTGTGGGGCCTGCTTGACGACTTTGCCGACATTGCCTTTCCCAACGCTGCTTTCCATATCGGCCGGGCGGAGTGGGACTACTGGACCGATCCCGACACCGTTTCCACGATCAACGAGGAACGGGTTGTCTTTGCCGTCGGTGCGCAAAACCGGCTTGGGTTGCTGGTTGACCAGATCAACCTGATCGAGGACGGGCAAGAGGTGCTACCGGGCGTTGGGGCGCGGCTGACCGCGGGTCACACGCCGGGGCACATGTCCTACATCATCGGTGAGGACAGCGACGCCGTGATGGTGCTGGGCGATTGCATTGCCAACCACCACCTGGCCTTTGCAAGACCGGCCTGGCACTCAGGATCGGATCAGGATCAGGACATGGGGGCGCAAACCCGCGCCGGGCTGATCGCGGATCTGGCAAGCAGCCAGATGCCGGTGATCGGCTTCCACCTACCAGGCGGCGGGATTGGCCATGTTGAGACGGCAGGTGAAGGGTTCGTGTTCCGGCCAGCCATGGGCTGACCGGACACCGTTTGCCTTCGGGCCGGCCATGGGCTGACCGCCCACCTTTTACGTTCTGGCCGGCGACGGGCTGGCCAGAACCGTTGCGCCTACTGGGCCGCCATCGGCAGCCGGGCCAGCTGACATTGGGCCCAAAGCGTCCGCAAGGCCCCGACAAGGTGATCGATGTCGGCCTGGCTATGGACCGGCGAAGGCGTGATCCGCAGCCTTTCAGTCCCTTTGGGAACGGTAGGATAGTTGATCGGCTGGATGTAGATCCCGTAGTCCTGCATCAGCACATCGGCGATATACTTGCACTTGACCGGATCGCCGACGATCACCGGGATGATGTGGCTGTCGTTGTTCAGATGGGGGATCCCGATCTCGTCCAGGCGGGCGCGAACTTCGGCCACGCGGGCCTTTTGGGCCGCCCGCTCGTCCTGGCTATGCTTGAGGTGGCGGATCGAGGCCCGGGCACCGGCGGCAACAGCCGGGGGCAGGGCGGTGGTGAAGATCAGCCCGCTCGAGAAGGACCGGACGAAATCACACAGCGCGGCACTGGCGGTGATGTAGCCGCCCATGACGCCAAAGGCCTTGCCCAGCGTCCCTTCGATCACGTCGATCCGATGGGCCAGACCGTCGCGTTCGCTGATGCCGCCGCCGCGCTGGCCGTAGAGGCCGACGGCGTGGACCTCGTCCAGGTAGGTCAGGGCGTTGTAACGCTCGGCCAGGTCACAGATGCCTTCGATGGGGGCGATATCGCCGTCCATCGAATAGACGCTTTCAAAGGCAATCAGCTTGGGCCGGTCTAGCGGCTGGGCGGCCAACTTGGCCTCGAGGTCGGCGAGGTCGTTGTGCTTCCATATCTGACGCTCGGCCCGGGAATGGCGGATGCCTTCGATCATGCTGGCGTGGTTCAGGGCGTCCGACAGGACCAGACAATCGGGGATACGGGCGGCAAGGGTGCCAAGGCTGGCCCAGTTGGAGACATAGCCCGAAGTGAACAAAAGGGCGGCCTCCTTGCCATGCAGGTCGGCCAGCTCCTGTTCCAGCAGCACATGCTGATGCGTGGTGCCCGAGATATTGCGTGTCCCACCCGCGCCTGCGCCGACGGTATCAAGGGCCTCGTGCATCGCGGCGAGCACTGCGGGGTGCTGGCCCATGCCAAGGTAGTCGTTGGAACACCAGACCGTCACCTCGCTTTGGCCATCGCCGTTGTGGGCAGTGGCCCGGGGGAACGCCCCCCGGTGCCTCTCAAGATCGGCAAAGACGCGGTAATCTCCGTCGTCTCGCAGCCGGTCCAGTTGGGCCTGAAACAGACCATCGTAGTTCACACTCAAATCAGCCACCAACCGCCTCCTGCAAGATGTCCTCCAGCAGCGACTGGACGGCCTGCATGGCCCCCTCAGGATAGCTGCGATAACCGACCATCACCTCGCCGTCCCGGTCCGCCACGAAAATGGCGTAGGGGCAATGAGCGATGTTCATGGGATCGGCCTCCATCACTTCGCGCGACAGGCTGGCCGAACAGAACAAAAAGATGTCGGCCGCGTCAAAGATGACAATGTCGCTGCCGACGTCCGCGCTGGTTCGGTTCAGCATCTCACCGGTGTGGCTGACATAGTCGATGACCAGGCCGCGCCCGATGATGGCACTTTCCACCGCAAAGGTGGCATCCTCGAACGAGCCATCGAAAGCATGGGTGATCGCCTCTTGGGCGGTTGCGGACGTCGCGGTTGCGGCAGCCAGAAATGCGGCTGCAATCAGGGTTGGTCTCATCATTGGTCTCTTCCCTTTGTCTGCGCCGGACTGGCGCTGTGTCAGAGGCCGGAGCCACGGGTCCGGCCCTCAAACTTAAGGCCGGACGAAGTGTCCTGGCGCAACATGTGCCGCCCGGAGTTGAATGCGACAGCGCGAATTTGCGCGCCTTCGCAGGACTCTTGTAAGCAACTTGCTACATTTGCGGACAGGTCTCGTATTCCGGCCAACTAACTTGGCAGTATAGTTGCACCATTGGGATTAGGCCTTGATCCAGATCAGGCCTGGTCCCAACCGTTACCTTAGCCAAACATGTCCGACGTGATGCCGTCATACCAACCGATCGATTCTTGATAGGTGGCTGCACGGACGTCGGCGCTTTCGCCGGTTTCGCTGATAAATCCGTCGACCTTTGCGATCTTTTCCTCAGTCGCCTCATAGGTGGCACCGACCTTGACACCATCATCGGTGTCAATCAGCGACCAGCAGGTGTTGGCAAACCGGGCCGGGAACACGGTAGAGCCAGTCAAAGCACCGCGAACGGCGTTGGCACAGACCTTCGCCTGCGAGTTGGCCGAGAAGCCGGACTTGGGCATGTCTCCCTGCGCCGAGGCGTCGCCAAGGATGTGAATGTTGGGATCAATCCGGGATGACATGTCGGCGGCGTGGACCGGGGCCCAGTTGCCTTCGGTCACACCGGCTAGCTCCGCGATCCGCCCGGCTTTCATGGCTGGAATGACGTTGCAGACATCGACTTTGGTCACTTCGCCATCAATGCTGAGGGTCATCGCGGCAGGGTCAACGGAAACGTTTCCACCACCAAAGTCCGATCCGATCCATTCGATCATACCGCCGTAGTGCTTGGCCCAACCCTCCTCGAAGAGGCCCTGCTTCGAGAACTTGTCCTTCGGGTCGGCGACAAGGATCTTGGCGGTTGGGTTTATCTCTCGGAGCGTATGGGCGACCATCGAAACCCGCTCATAGGGGCCGGGGGGACACCGGTAGGGATTGGGCGGGGCCACCATCGCAAAGGTTCCACCCTGTGGCATTGCAAGGATCTGGGCACGCAGCAATTCGGTCTGCGAACCAGCCTTGTAGGCATGTGGCATGGCGTTTTGGGCAGACAAGTCCCAGCCTTCGACGGCGCCGTCGACAAAGTCGATGCCGGGCGACAGGATCAGGCGATCATAGCCTACGGAACCGCCACCTGCGAGGGCGACAGTCTTGGCATCGCGGTCGACACCGACAGCCCAATCGTGGACCACGTTGATCCCATACTCGGAAGCCAGGCCACCATAGCTGTGACCAAGTGACGACATTTCACGGAAGCCGCCAAGGTATAGGTTCGAGAAGAAGCAAGTATAGTAACTGCGGCTTGGTTCGATCAGGGTAACGTCGATCTCGCCGGCGCTGTCTTTGGCGATGTAGCGGGCGGCTGTAGCGCCGCCCGCGCCGCCGCCGACAACGACGACACGAGGCCTGCCGTGGCCTGCCGCCATCACCATCGGCGCTGCAAGGGCTGCAGCTGTCGCCGTGGCGGTTCCGAGGAACGTTCTTCTATTAAATGACATGGTATCCTCCCGTTATTTTTTCTTAGTCTACGTCTTGAAAGAACGCGGCCAGGGCCGCGATCTCCTCGTCAGACAGCCGGCTGGCCATCATTTGCATGACCGGGTGGGGGCGGATCCCCTCTTTGTAGGCATGCATCGCGATGACGAAATCCTCCGTTGGCCATCGCGTGATTGAGGGTATGCCCGAGGCTTCTCCATTGGCCTGGTGGCATGAGGTGCATTCGCCGGAAAGGTATTCTCCATAAGCAGGGTCTCCGACGATGGCGAGAACTTCCGGAGCGACAGAATGGTCCATCGCTGCTGACGTCGGCGCGGCTTCTGGAATGTCGGCTGGACTGTCGGAATAAATCCGGAGGTATGCGAGCAGGTTGTCCCTGTCAGCCTGATTGGCAAGGCCACGATAGCTCATCCTGGTGCGGCTGATCAGGCTGCGGGGGTCCTTCAGGAATTGGTCAAGGGTTTCATGGTTCCAGACCATCCCCCCTGCGGCCGCCCGTTGCAAGGCGTCGGAGTAGCGGTAACCTTCGACCTGACCGGCAGGGCGGTCAAACACACCGTTCAGATGCGGGCCGACGCGATTGACCGCGCCTTCCCCAATTTGGTGGCAACCAGAGCACTGACGATACACTTCTGCGCCAAGTTCTGGATCCCCGCCTTGATCAGCGGCGGCCATACCGGCCGCCGCCAACAAAAAAAGAGACATCATCAGTTCAGAAGCGCGCATCCTAGCCTCCAAAGCTCTCCAGATAGGCGATCATGGCTGCGATGTCGGCCTCGTTGCTGATGCCCCGGAAGGACATCTTGGTGCCCGGCATTGCCCCGCGAGGGTCTGCAAGGAAGGCGGCGAGCGACACTTCGGTCCAGACGGTGCCTGCGCTGGCTGCTTCGGCAAACCCGTTCGAGTAGCGGAAACCGTCGACCGAGCCGATGACCCGACCAACCACACCGTTCAGATGTGGGCCAGAGCGGTTTGTTGCACCTTCGCCAACCTGGTGGCACGCCCGGCAAGCACGGAAGACGCCTTCGCCAGCTGCGACCAGTGCCGGATCGGGCACGGCGGCCTGTACTACCTCGGCAGCCGGTGCTTCGGCAGGCGCTTCTTCGGCGACGACGTCGGCGACGACTTCTGTGGTGGCCACTTCAGCCACGGCGGGTGTCGCGCTGGCGGTGTCCTCTTCGGTATCGGGCGTCACGTCGAGGACGCTGGCGTGCATCGTGATCTCGACCGAGGCTTTGCAGCCTTCCATGCAAGGCTCTGTGCTGAACAGCGGCAGTTCTACATCGGCCCTATCGTCCATGAAGAAGTTGTCGGCGTTGGGCATTTCGACGTCGAGGAAGTTCTCGTTCGACAGTTCGAAATCGTCGCCAACGATGTCATTGACGTAAAGCAGGTAGGCGGTGATGGCGTAGATATCGTCGGGTTCAAGCGACTGAGCATACCCAAAAGGCATCGCCCGGTTGATGTAGTCGTAGACCGTTGAAAGATATGGCCAATAGGACCCGATGGTCTTGACCGGGTCTTCGCGGGTCAGGGTGTCACGACCACCGGCAAGAACCGGCCAGCGGCCGACAGCCTCGCCAAAGTCGCCGTGGCAGACGGCGCAGTTTTCGACAAACACCTCTTCACCGGTCCAGACGTCACCGCTGCCAACGGGCAGGCCCAGCCCGTCGGGCCGCACGTCGATGTCCCATGCCGAGATTTCCTCGGGCAGGGCGGTCCGGCCCAGACCAAAGCCACCCGGACGGGCAGGGGCCATTTCTTCGGTTGCAGCCACGGCAACGACGACAGCCTCGGGTGCTGCCTCGGGCGTCTCCTGCGCGTCGGCAGATTGCACCATCGTCACGCGGGCAAAACCGGGGATGTCGGACACAAACTGATCCGCCAGAACATAGGCCATGGCCAGTACTGATGCCGTTCCGAGCCCGGCGGGGGCCATTATCTTAAGAAATCTCGACATTTTCCGCCTCTCCCCGCTCGTTTACCGCCCAGGTCTGGATACCGTTGTTGTGATAGATGGAGTTCTCGCCCCGGATCTCGCGCAGCTGATCCTTGGTCGGCTGAACGTAGCCAGTTGAATCATGCGCCCGGCTTTGCAGGAGCATCGGGCGTCCGTCCCAGTCAAAGTCGTAGTAGAACCGATGCATCGACTTGGTGAACGACGGGCCGGACATCCGGGCCTGATGCCAGGTGATGCCACCGTCTATGGTGACATCGACACGCGGGATGGTGCCGCGGCCGGACCAGGCCACACCGGTCAGAACCATGGGGCCGGGACCGTGGGTGATGGGGGCCTGCGGGCTGGGGTTGGTGATGACCGACTTTGCGTCCATCTCCCAGGTGAACCGGCGGGCCTGACCATCGGCCAGAAGGTCGGTGTATTTGGACGTTTCTTCGCGGTGATGCCAGGGCTGATCGCCCACTTCTAGGCGGCGCAACCACTTGACCCACATGTTGCCTTCCCAGCCGGGGACAACCAGGCGCACGGGATAGCCCTGTTCGGGACGCAGCGCCTCTCCGTTCATCTTGAAGGCGACAAGACAATCGTCGAGTGCCTTTTCCATCGGGATGGAGCGCGTCATGCCGCTGGCATCCGCGCCTTCGGCGAGCAGCCATTTTCCTGTCGTCTTGACGCCTGCCTCTTCAAGAAGGAGGCGCAGCGGGACACCGGTATACATGACGTTGTGGATCATGCCGTGGGTGAACTGGCAGCCATTAAGCTGGGCACCCGCCCATTCCATGCCGGAGTTGGCAGCGCATTCCAGGAAATAGACGTGGTTTTCACGCGGAAACCGCATCAGGTCCTGCATTGTAAAGACCAGCGGGTTGTCGACGAGGCCATTGATCATCAGGCGATGCTGGGCCGGGTCGACCTCGGCGATGCCGCCGTGATGCCGCTCAAAGCACAGCCCGCTGGGGGTGATGATGCCGTCCATCTCGTGCAAAGGCGTGAAATTGACCGAACTGACCGCATCGGCGGTCAGCCAGGGCACGTTGCGGCGCACGACGTGGGCCTCAAACTCGGACGGGACGCCATAGGGATTGGCGTCGACGCCCTCGCCCAGGAACTGCGCCCAGGGCTGTTTCTCGGTGATGGCGGGGTCGGGGGCGGCTTGCCCCTTGGCCATGGTCGCGCCGACGGTGGCGCCGCCAGCGGCCAGCGCCCCGGCCAGAAAGTTCCGGCGCGAGGGCTTTGCCCCTTTGTACAATTGTACCAATGGATCCTTCATGATGTGATCCCTCCTCTGCTACGCTCAGGCACCCACGACCTTGACGGACGTGTTGGGGGCCACGCTGACTGTGTCCTGTTTGCGAATGTGGTTTTCGACGACGTCCCAGATCTGGGGGCCTTCGGTGGCCTGGTTCACGCTGGCCCATCCGGCGACCACATAGGTGCTGGCCGGATCAAGCGTTTCCCCTGTCTTTAGCATGGTCAGGCCGGAAATCCGGCTGCCGATCGGCTGGTTGACGTCAATGGTGTAGCCAAGGCCACCCAGACGGACCATGTCGCCGCCCTGCTGGTAGTAGGGGTCGGGGTTGAACAGGTTGTCGGCCACGTCCTCAAGGATCGTGTGGATGAACTCGCCTGTCATTTCAGTCCGATAGGCCTTGCCGTAGGTCATAGACGTGACGTTCCAGATGTCCTCGCGGGTGATGTCTTGCCCCGGCATGATCGACGGGCCCCAGCGGACGCCGGGGGACATGGCGATGTCGGCCTCTCGTTCGCTGATCAGCGCATCGCAGATCAGATCGTCCCAGGATCCGTTGAAGTTGCCGCGCCGATACAAAAGCGTGTCGGCGTCTGTTGTGCCGATCACCTCGGCCATTTCGTCGGCAAAGGGGGCATGCTCTGCCTCGACCAAGGCGGTCACCTCAGCGTCGGGAGCGATCACATCGGCGAAGATCGGGATCAGCTTGTGCCGGAAACCCATCATGCGGCCGTCGCGGACGTCCAGATCAACCCGGCTGATGAATTTCCCGTTCGAACCAGAGGCGATGATGATCGTCTCGCCCACCAACACAGGCTCGGGCAGGGCGTCATGGGTGTGTCCGGCAAGGATCACGTCGATGCCCTGCACGCGGCTGGCCATCTTCTTGTCCACGTCAAAGCCGTTGTGGCTTAGGCAGACGACGAGTTCGGCGCCCATGCCGCGAACCTCATCGACCATCTCCTGCATCCGCTCGTCCCGGATTCCAAAGGAATACTCGGGGAACATCCAGCCGGGGTTGGCGATAGGCATATAGGGGAAGGCCTGACCGATGACGGCGATCTTGACCCCGCCCCGCTCAAAGAACGAATAGGGTTTGAAATCCTCGCTGGGTTCATCCCATTCGGCGTCAAAGATGTTCTGGCCGAGGGCATCGAACGGCAGGTCGCCGATGATCTCGCGGACCCGGTCAGAGCCAAGGGTAAATTCCCAATGGAATGTCATCGCGTCGGGGCGCAGGGCATTCATGACGTTGACCACGTCCTGCCCTTCCGTCTTGTAGCAGGGCAGAGAGCCGTGCCAGGTATCGCCGCCGTCCAGGAACAGGGCGTCGGGACGGTCGGCCCGGATCGCGTTGACGACAGTGGCAACGCGGTCGATCCCGCCCATCTTGCCATAGGTTTGGCCGAGGGCTGCGAAATCGTCGTAGGTCAGGGCGTAGTGCGAGGCGCTGCCATCGTCGATGCCGTAGAGGCGGCGGAAATCGGCGCCGGTCACATGGGGGACCGCACCGCGATTGTCGCCCATGCCGATGTTGATCTCGGGCTCGCGGAACCAGATCGGTTTAAGCTGGGCGTGAAGGTCGGTCAGGTGGATCAGCGAGACGTTGCCAAAGGTCTCGAACTGAAGAAGCTGGTCCTGGGTCAGGGCCTGCTGGGCGGCAAGCCGGCCCCATTGGCCAAAGCCAGAGGCTCCGACTATTGCGGATGCGGCCATGCTGGCCTGCAGAAAATCACGACGCGAGATCATGGCGGGTTCCGATACGCATTCCATAAATTGAATATTTAGGGGCGAAAAAACCCGCGCCGATTGTCTGGCGCGGGTCTTGGGAGGATCAGGGACGGACGGAGGGGCCTTCGACGGACAGACCGTTGCCACGGCTTGCCACATAAAGCTCCAGCGCCACGAACTCGGGCGAGCCGACTGCAAAAGTCTCGGCCCGGGTGTCGCGGATACAACCACGGAAGCGGTTGTGGGTCTGCACCAGGCCCGCATTCTTCAGCCGGTAGGTGGGAAAGCCGTTGATCTGGCCCTGGCTGAGGTGGTCGGCGCGGATGTAGTTGCCGTAGTTCTCCTCATGGCAGTTGGCACAGCTCAGCTCCAACTGACCAAACCGGGTGTAGTACAGCTCTTGCCCTTGCGCCCATGCGTCGGCTGCGGGGCCGTCGATGGCCACGTTGACGGGCATGCCGCGCGACTGGACCGAAATGAGGGCTTCCATCGCCGTCATGTCGGATTTGTCGTAGGCATAGGCATCAGCGCCCATCTGGTTGGTCCGGCAGTCGTTGATCTGACCGGCCAATGTGCGGACTTCGCCGGCCTCTTCGTTCCAGCGGGGGTAGACGGCGCGGACGCCGGCCATGCTTTCCTCTACATCGCCGTGGCAGGTGGCGCAGGATTTGCCCTCTGTCCCCTCGACGGTGTTCCAGGCCTCGATGCCCTGGTCAACGGCCAGGAAGGCCGGGTTGTCAAAATCGTCCATCTCAAGCTGACGGGTCTCGTCTGACCGGAAGACCCAGCCTGACAGGATCGTGTCGATGCCCGTATCGCCCATATGAGCGGGGGCCGGGGCCCGGACGGTAATCTCGATCTCGCCGTTGATGACCAGGTCAGCGCCATCATCCTGGGCCATTGCAATCGAGGCAATGGAACCCAGGGCCATGGCGGCGACGGTCCTTTGAAGCACTTTTCTCATGGTTATCCCTCCCTCTGGACGTCGCGGATCAGCTGACCGTGATCTCTTTGGTATCGGTGTAGACGGACCCGTCATCGTCGTACCAGGTGAAGGTAAAGGTCCCCGATTCCGGCACGGTCGCCGTAAATTCGAAATAGGGGTTTGTGGAAATCGCGGGCTCGAGCGTCACGTCGATGACGGTTTCGCCATTAAAATCGCACACGAAGCGGTTGATGATCGAGCGGGGGATGATGTTGCCATCACCGTCCCGACGCTGACCAGACTCCATCTGGTGGCTGATCAGTGTCTTGATCTCGATCACCTCGCCGGCGGCTGCCTCACGAGGGACGCGAATGCGGGGGGTTACGTTGTCTGCCATCTGTCTGTTCTCCCTTATCAGCCGCCGCAGCCGCCGATCGTGACCTTCACCTCTTGCGAGGCCTGAACGAATGAGCCGTCGGGCATCTGTGCGATGGCGATGACGTCCTGAGTGCCAGCCAACCGGATACGGGTGGAGGCCGATTGCGCGCCGGCAAGGGGACCAAAGTGGAAGATCCCGACAGCTGGAGTGGGGTTGCCTGCCGCCAGGATCATGATGGCCGTCGCACCTGGGGCGCTGACCGATACCGGGACAGTGTTGCCGTTTTCAGCGATTTCGGGGGCGGTGAGCGTGATGCCACCTTCGCCGATTTCTGCGCCGCCGGTGAAGGCTGCGATATTGTCTTCGATCGCCGCTGAGAGCCGGAGGGGCAGGACCGCTGCTGCGGCTGCTCCCATGGACATCACCAGGGCTTGTCTACGATTGAATGTCATCCTGTATCCTTCCTCGTATCGTCTATTCGGACAGGGTTTGCAGATAGGCGACCACGTCTTCGATCTGCTGAGCGGTCAGCAGAGGCGAAAGCTCGCCCGCGGCCTTGCCGGTAAAGGCGTCGCCGGGGCGAATGTAGCCACTGACGCGGTAGAACGACGGCATCACCGTATCGGGGAAAACCATCTTGGCATTGGCCACCAGGCCCCGAAGCTGATCGACATCCCAACGATCGGCCACACCGTCCAGCGACGGCCCTACGTTGCCCTGAAAGGCCGCCGTGCTAACGCTGACCTGGTGACAGGCCACGCAGTTACCGGCAGACCGGGTTTCCATCACCCGAAGCCCTTCGGCGGGGTCGCCAGCGACCCCCGTCAAGGATTGGGCAATTGCACCGTAGTCATCATAAGCGACATCGCTAGGGGCGACATCCTCTGCTACGGCCGCTGTGCTCATTAGGGCGACAATCGTCGCCGAGAGTGCAAAACGGGTCATCTCTCCTCCCTCGTTCATATTCGAATTTGTGTATACGATAGGACACAAACTGCGCAGCTGACAACAACCAATGCAAAATTTTGAATGTTTTATTTGTCAGCCACCGGTCAGATCATTCAAGCAGGCCATCCTGCTCCAGCATACGGGCATGATATTTCTGGAAATTCTCGTCCCCAAGGTAGCCCTCTGCGACGATCCAGTTCAGCATGTTGAAGGTGGTGGAGCGGCCAAACGCGCCGGGCATCACAACAGCCGCCGCCTGCTGTCCAGAGGCCCCTTCGGGCACTTCGGGCGGATAAAACAGAATCGTCGGCGTGAAGAAAACGCCCCAGTGCTGGACCATGTCCTTCTCGCTCAGGACAGTGCCGTCAAAGTCGGTCACCTCGATGTCGCCGAACATGTTTATCTGCACGACAAAGAAGTTCTCGCGGATGTAGGCGTCGATGGCGGGGGTGGGAAACACCTCTTCGTGCATCTGGGTACAGTAGATGCAGCCACGTTGTTCGACGAGGACCATCAGGCGAAGCCCGAGGTCATTGGCCTCGGCCAGGTCCTCGCGCAGATCGCGGAAGGTGTCGCGCATCCAGTCGGTCTTGTGCAGGCCGTCGTCGCCAAGGGTGGCGGCGCTACTTGCGGCGGCCCAGATCAGGGCCGTGATGGTCAGGAGCAGGCGGTGCATTCGGTGGTCCTCCCTAGGGTTCAGCCAAGGCGGGTAAAGACCGGAAAGGTCTCGATCAGCCATTGGGCGATGTAGTTGACGGTGTTGGTTGCGATCAGAATGGCAAAGACGATCAGCATGACGCCCATCACCTTTTCGACGAGGCCAAGGTATTGCCGGTTCCGGGCCATCCAGCCCAAAAACGGTCGGGCGAACAGGGCCGCAACAACAAAGGGCAGGGTCATGGCCAGGCCATAGACCAAAAGCAAGAGCCCGCCCTGCCAAAGGTCGCCCATCCCGCTTGCAATCATCAGGATCGAGGCGAGCGCCGGTCCGACGCAAGGTGTCCAGCCAAAGCCAAAGGCAAGGCCCATGACATAGGCACCGGCGATCGAGGTCGGGGCAACGGTCGAATCGATCCGCGCCTCGCGGTATAGGAGGGGAATGCGGATCACCCCCAGAAAATGCAGGCCAAAGATGAACAGGACAGCGGCGGCCACATAGGACAGCGGCTCTTTCAACTGGGCAAAGGCCTGTCCAAGGGCGGTGGCCCCTAGCCCCAGCAGCACAAATATCGAGGTCACGCCGAGGGCAAAGGCGATGGCCGACAGCACAAGTTGCTTCTGCACCCCCGGCGCGATCTTGTCAGAACCCCGAAGCTCGGTCATCGATATTCCGGCCATATAGCACAGGTAGAACGGCACCATCGGCAGGATGCAGGGGGTAAAGAACGACAGGAGTCCCGCAAGTGCTGCGCCGACATAGGAAATCTCTAGCACGACAGGCTCCTTGAAAAGTTCATATATTCGAATTATTGTATATGAATATTGTGCCGTCAATCAGCTGTGAGGGAATAATGATCAGATTGGCTGCCGCAGCCCTTGCTTTGATGCTGTCCGCAACCGCCGCCTTGGCGCAGGCGCAGCTTGTCATGTTCGAAGAGGCGGGCTGCATGTGGTGTGCCCGTTGGAATGACGAGATCGCCGATATCTATCCGCTAAGTGCTGAGGGGATGGTCGCGCCGCTTGTCCGGCTCCAGATTGACGACTCGGTGCCGGCGGATGTATTCTTACAGCGTAAAGTGACCTTTACCCCGACATTCGTTCTTCTTTTGGACGGTGTCGAGACGGGCCGGATCGAGGGATATCCGGGCGAAGATTTTTTCTGGGGCCTGTTAGTTGTGCTTTTCGATCGGGCAGGGATCGAAACTGCAGCACAGGCAGATGGCTAGGTCAGTGCAAATCGGACACGCCTTGACTGCGGGTCCAAAAACCCCATTTCAAGATCGTCAAAGGAAGTTTATGGGCAATTTATAGACGATGGGCCAATTTGAGAGGCATCGACTCGTGGGCACAGCAGTCAACGATCTTCGATTGTCAGAGACCGAACTCGACAAGATGATGTCGAGTGCGACCGAGGCATCTAATTTCCTCAAGGCGCTTAGCCATGAAGGAAGATTGATGATCCTGTGCCATCTGGTGACAGGCGAAAAAAGTGTGACCGAACTGGAAGAGCTGTTGTCATCCCGCCAGGCCGCCGTCTCCCAACAGTTGGCCCGTCTGCGTCTTGAAGGGCTGGTCACCCCCCGGCGCGATGGCAAGGCGATCTACTACAGCCTGACCGATAACCGTTCGCGCCAGATCATCGACATCCTGTTCGATATGTTCTGCAAGGACTAAAGGACCTTTCCTCCTTGGTCGGAACGACATGGCCCTGATCTAGCTGCCCCTTGGGATGCGCAGGTCTTGGACAGGCCAAAACCACCCACCCCCACCCTTGTTACATTACTGTCATTGAAACCCGGCAACGGTGAATTTGCCAAGACCGTCTATATTGGACGAGAGCCGGTCGTGACCTGATGGCCATCTGGTGTATCTAGGTGTTCAGGGGTGCAGGAGGTTTGCCAAAGATGACTGAGTTTGACGGCAAGATCGCGTTGGTCACCGGATCAAGCGGAATCGGACTGGGGGCCGCCCTGCATTTCGCCCGCGAAGGGGCACGGGTCTATCTTTGCGGCATAGACGAGGCTGTGAATGCGGCGGCCCGGCAGGAGGCTGAAGGTCTGCTGCTTCAGGTTGCCCGCGTCGATGTGTCGGATGCCGGGCAGGTCGAGGCCTGGGTCGAGGCCTGCGCAACCGAAGCGGGAGGCATCGACATCCTCGTCAATGCAGCCGCGATCCAGACCTATGGGGATGCCGCCACGACGGACCCCGCTGACTTTGCCCGGACCATCGCGGTCAACCTGACCTCTTGCTATCTGACCACACATTTCGCCTACCGCCACCTCAAGGCGCGGGGCGGTGGGGCGGTGGTGCATGTGTCCTCGGTTCAGGGCCATGCCAATCAGAACAACGTGCTGGCCTATGCGACCTCCAAGGGCGGGGTTCACGCGATGACCCGCGCGATGGCCGTTGACGCGGCCCGTGACGGCATCCGCGTCAACTCGATCAGCCCGGGGTCGGTGCGCACCCCGCTGCTTGAGTATTCGGCCCGGCAGATCGCGGGAGAGGACGCATCCATCGAGGAGGCCATCGCAGGCTTTGGCCGCGCCCATCCCATCGGTCGGGTCGGGACGGTAGAAGAGACAAGCGCCCTTATCGCCTTTCTGTGCAGCGACAAGGCGGGGTTCTGTACCGGTGGCGATTATCTGGTGGACGGCGGTCTGACTGCGCATCTGGGGGTTTAAGGCCACCCGGATCAGGACTGGGAAACCCCGGTAAAGTTTTGGAACGACAGACGAAGATCGTTCGGATCAAAGCCCCGTCCGATCACCACGATCCCGTTGTCCAGCCCGTCGCGACTGTCGTCGACAGGCAGAATTTCAGGGGGCTGCACGACCTTGCGCACGGTCTGCAACAAGAGCCGGCCTGCCGGGGTGCGGACAACGCCCTTCACCCGCACAATCTCATCCCCTCGCGCATGCAGCAGGGCCGAGAGCCAGACGCCAAGCGCGGACCAGTCGGGATCGGGGCCAAGCGACAGGCGTATGGGCAAAAGCGGGACGGGCTCGCCTCCGACAAGGGCGGGGAGATCGGCTGGCCGTGTCCCAATGGGCGGGGCGGGCAGGGTGGTGGCAGACCCCATGACCGACCCCGACAAGGCTGCCCCGGGGTTGAGCGTTCGCAGGGTCAGTTGCAGCCGGGCAACTTCTGCGGGGTCTGCGGCGTCCAGCTTGGTCACGATCAGCTGGTCCGCCGCCTCGACCTGCCGCCGTCCCAGCGGTTCGGCGGCAAGTTGGGCAATCCCATGCGCCGCATCGACCGCCACGATGATGTCCGAGATGACGATATGGCGGGTCAGGATCGGGTCGGCCTGCAACAGCGCGACGATGGGGGCAGGGTCGGCCAGCCCGCTGGTCTCAAGTATCACCCGTTCCAGACGTTGCGACGGATCGGCGGTTTGACTGCGCCGATCGCAAAGCTGGCGCAGGGCCTTGACCAGGTCGGCCCCCGCCGTGCAGCAAACGCAGCCGCCTGCCAACACCGTCGGCCCCTCGGCCCCGCCCAACAGCGCATCATCCACAGGGATTTCGGCCGCCTCGTTCACGACCACATGCACGCGGCCAAAGGCCCCGGCGTGTAGCTGGTGGCGCAGCCACGTCGTCTTGCCCGACCCTAGGTAGCCGCCCAGGATCGTCAGGCGCAATCGGCCTTCTGTTTCAGTCATTTGGGATCAGGAACCGTGGCGACAGCGGATCGATGGGGGCGCCGGTCAGGCGTTCAGCCTCGACCCAAAGTGCTTCGAGGTTGGGGACAATCGTCTGCGCGCCGCTCAGGGTCGATAGCTGGATGCCGGGCACCTGGCCCCCGTCGTAGGCAGAAAGGCCCGAGCCTTTCAGCGCCGTCGCCAACACCTGTGCCCGGCGAAACCGGGCGCGCAGGCGGTCCGGGGCGGTTGCCGCCCCGGCCTCTGTCCAATGTCCCGGTGCCGCCGGATAGCCGCAGCTGGCGCACATTCCGCCGTCCTCAGATCACTTCGGGGCGGGCCTTGCCCTCAAAGGGATAGCGGGCGCGGAAGTCGTCGGCGATGGCCTCGAAGGTCATCCACTCGCAGCCCTCGTGGCCGTTGATATATTCGATCAACCGCTCCAGCATCAGCAGAACCTGCGGGCGGCCGGACACATCTGGGTGGATGGTAAAGGCAAAGACGGCGTAGTCCATTTCCCGGTAGACCCAGTCAAACTGATCGCGCCACATCTGTTCGATATCGCGCGGATTGACAAAGCCGTGGCTGTTGGGCGCCTTTTTCATGAACATCATCGGGGGCAGGTCGTCCACATACCAGTTGGCGGCGATATCGACGAGGTCGATTTCGTGCCCATGCTTGAGGGGGTGCATCCACTCTTGCGCCGTCTTGGTATAGTCGATCACGTTCCACTCGTCCCCGACGCGGGCATAGAACGGCTGAAAGTCGCGATACCCCTGGCTGTGGTCATAGGAAAAGCCGTATTTCTGGAGCAGGGCGGCGGTGGAATTCGACATCTCCCACCAGGGGGCCACATAGCCCTTGGGGGCCTTTCCGGTCAGCTTTTCGATCAGCTCGATCGACTTGACCAGAACCGCCTCTTCCTGCGTCGGGGTCATCGCAACAGGGTTTTCGTGCATATAGCCATGTGCGCCAACCTCGTGGCCCGCATCCACGATCATCTGCATCTCCTTGGGAAAGGTCTCAAGGCTGTGGCCGGGGATGAAGAAGCTGGTCGGCATATCGTACTTCTTGAACAGGCGCAGCAGACGAGGGATGCCGACCTCGGTCGCAAAGATGCCGCGCTGGATGTCAGAAGGGCTGTCGCCCCCCCCATAAGAGCCGATCCAGCCGGCAACGGAATCGATGTCTGTGCCAAAGGCGCACATGATCTTCTTGGTCATCAATCAGTTCTCCAAAAGGCGGGGCAGGACCCCTTTGTTGTCGTGGTATCGGGGGGCGGGACTAAACCGGCGGTGGGACGGCGCCGGTGCGCTCTACGATCAGGCCGTAGTGTTCGGGGCGGCGATGGGCGGCAAAGTCAAAGATCGTCTCGCGGTAGGTCTGGCCCATATCAAGGTCGCAGCGGGCGGTGATCACCTCATCCTCGACCGTGCAGGCCATTGCGACGATTTCGCCCGAGGGGGCGATGATCACGCTTTGACCGCCCATCTTGGAGCCTTCTTCGTTGCCGCATTTCGCGGTTCCGACGACCCATGTGGCGTTCTGATAGGCCCCGGCCTGCATCGACAGGTGGTTGTGAAACAGGGTCAGGCTGTCCATCGCCTGGACGCCCACATGGCCAAAGGGGGTGTTGTAGCCCAGCATGACCATCTCAACCGCTTGCAGGCCCATGACGCGGTAGGTTTCGGGCCAGCGGCGGTCGTTGCAGATCGCCATGCCCATGATCCCGTCAAAGCCACGAAACACCGGAAAGCCAAGGTCGCCCGGCTCAAAGTACCGCTTTTCGAGGTGCTGAAAGTCGCGGCCGGGCTGAGGTTTAGAATGGCCGGGCAGGTGGACCTTGCGGTATTTGCCGATGATCGTGCCGGTCGTGTCCACGAGGATCGAGGTGTTGAACCGCCGCTTTACCCCGTTTTCAACAGTCAGTTCGGCGTAGCCAAGGTAAAAGCCGATCCCCAGCTTCTTTGCCTCGTCAAACAGCGGCAGGGTGGCCGCACTTGGCATCTCGGTCTCGTAGTAGCTGTCCAGCTCGGCCTCGTCCTCGATCATCCAGCGCGGAAAGAAGGTGGTCAGCGCCAGTTCGGTGAACACGACCAGCTCGCAGCCCCGTCCCTTTGCCTCGCGCATCATCTCGATCAGGCGTTTGACCGTATCGGCGCGGGTTTCCGACTTGGCGATGGGGCCCATCTGGGCCGAGGCGGTCAGCAGATAGCGGCTCATGCGGGTTCTCTTTGTGGGGTGGTTGCGGCGGGCAGGGCGACAAGGCGGACCATGGCCTGCGCCATGCCGCAGGCCGCCGCCACGCCGTCGATGACGGGAAGGCCGTGATCCGACGTCAGCTCTGCAGCCAGATCGGCCATTCCGGCGCAGCCCAGAACAATGGCCCCTGCGCCATCCTCGGCCTTGGCGCGGCCCACTTCGGCCGAAACGCGGGCGCGGGCGTCCGATCCGGGGCGTTCGAGGTCAAGGACGGGAACCTCGCTTGCTCGGACCTTGAGGCAGTGGGAGGCCAGACCATAGGTGGCGATGTTGTCCTCGATGATCGGGACCGAAACCGACAGGGTCGTGACCACGCTATAGCGCTGCCCCAGCAGCATGGCGGCGTGAAAGGCGGCCTCTCCGATCCCGATGACGGGAATATCGACAAGGTTTCGCGCCTCGGCGAGGCCGGTGTCATCAAAACAGGCGATGATGCAGGCGTCCGAGGTAGGCGCGATGCGGGCGAGTTCGGCTAGAAGATGCGGCAGGGCCGAGGCCCCATCCTCGGCCCCTTGAATCGCGGGGGGGCTGCCAGCGCAGGTGTAGCCGGTAACTATTACGCCTGGGGCGGCGACGGCCTGCGCGGCTGCGGCGATCTTGTCCGTCATGCTTTGGGTCGAATTGGGGTTGATGACGGCGATGCGCATTCTGTCAGACCATGCCCTTGCCAGCGTCCGACCCTTGCCGCGCCCGACGCCGCTGAATGAACAGTGCGATGCACAGGAACACGCCGATGATCGACAGCGAAAACAGGGTGGTCAGGGTGCCAAGCGCGTAAAGAACCGGCGTGGTGACGTTGGTCGTCATGCCAAAAATCTCAAGCGGCAGGGTGTTATAGCTGCCCGAGGTCAACAAGGTGCGGGCAAATTCGTCATAGCTGAGGGTAAAGCCGAACAGGGCCACCCCGATCAGCGACGGCGCGATCAGCGGCAGGACGATGTGCTGGAACACCTGCCAAGATGTGGCACCCTGATCGCGGGCGGCCTCTTCATACGCCGGATTGAACCGGTTGAAGACGGCGAACATGATCAGCAGGCCGAAGGGCAAGGTCCATGTCAGCTGGGCGCCAAAGCCTGAGGTGGACCAATGCACATCCCAACCCAGTTGCGAAAAGATCAGGCCAATGCCCAATGACACAAGAATCGAGGGGATCACGAGGCTGGCCATGATGATGTAGAAGACGATGTTTGAACCGGCGAACCGCTTGCGATAGGCCAGCCCGCCCATGATCGACAGGACGACCGTGGTCACCATGACCATCAACCCCAAGGCAAGGCTGCGGCGGAACGATCCCCAGATGTCACCCACGGCCTGGGTCTGGAACAGTTCGTCAAACCAGTGCAGCGACACGCCGCGCATCGGGAAGGTCAGACCACCGCCCGGCCCCTGAAAGCTCAGGATGCCGATGGTGAACGTGGGGCCATAGAGAAAGATCAGGAACAGCACGAAAAAGGCGCCAAGGATGTAGAAGGAAAGGGGGCGTTTGCCGTCCATGATCTAAAGCTCCTTCCGGATATCGACGAAGCGCAGCATGATCGCGATGGTGATCAGGACCGTGCAAAGCAGGACCACGGCGGTTGCGGCGGCTGAGGGATATTGCAGCAATCCGATGTCATTCGAGATCAGCCTGCCGACATTGGCGATCTGAGATCCGGACATGAAGCGCACGGTGATAAAGTCGCCCATGACAAGCGCCACGACAAAGATCGACCCGATCATGATCCCGGGCTTGGTCAGGGGTATGATCACATTTGTGAGAATTTGAAATCCCGAGGCTCCACCATCGCGGGCTGCCTCGATCAGGGATTTATCTATACGCATCATGGTGTTGAATATCGGAACAACCATGAAAAGGGTGTAGAGGTGGACAAAGGCCAGGATCACCGCAAAGTTGGAAAACAACAACCACTCCAGCGGCTCGTCAATGAGGCCTATGCCGATCAACGACTGGTTCGCGATGCCGTTTCGCCCCAGAAACGGCACCCACGAGATCATGCGAATGATATTGGAGGTCCAGAACGGGATCGTACACAGCAGGAACAGCGTGATCTGCCAGGTCAGAGTGTGAACATGGAATGTCAGGAAATAGGCGACGGTAAAACCGATGCTGAGGGTGATTGCCCAGGTGATCAGCGCAAAGGTGAAGGTCTTGATAAAGACGTTCCAGACAACCTGAGATCCGAACAGATATTCGTAGTTGTCGAACTGGAAGGCGGGATAAATCGAAAATTCGGTTGATCCCCAAAAGCTGACAGCCGTGATCATGCCGATCGGCATCAACAGGAAAAACACCAATATCAGCATGATCGGCGAGACGAGCATCCAGCTTTGTGCGCCAGGACGGCGGAAAAGGCGTTCCATGTCTATGCTCCGTCGCATGCCGGGGAAGGGGGACGCCCCCCGCTGATGCGGGAGGCGTGATTGATGTCGCTGCCCGATCAGGCTGCGATGAACTCGTTCCACTTGCGGACCATGTACTGGTTCTCGTCCATGACAGAGTTCCAGCAGGCAACAGCGCCCATACGGTCGATGAAGGAGCCGCCGTCACGCACTGCGCCGGGACCTTCGAGGAGCTGGCCGCCGGGGGCCACGATGTCGCCCACCGATTCCTTGCCCTCGTACCAGTAGCCCCACTCGTCCTCGGACATGTACAGCTTGGAGGTTTCGGGAACGGCCGAGTAGTAGCCCTGCCGCATGAGGAAGCCGCCGACCCAACCGGACAGATACCAGTTGATATACTCATAGGCTGCGTCAAGCTTGGCGCCTTCCAGCGTGGCGGCCAGACCCATGCCGCCACCCCAGCTGCGGTAGCCCTCTTCGAGCGGCTGGTAGACGCAAGGAATGCCCTGCGACCGCACGGCGGTGATGGCGGGTGACCACATGGACTGGATCACGACCTCACCCGAAGCCATCAGGTTGACGCTTTCGTCGAACGACTTCCAGAAGGCGCGGAACTGGCCGTTCTTCTTGGCCTCGGTGAAGATGCCGATGGTCAGGTCGATCTCTTCGCGGGTCATGTTGCCCTTGTCGGGGTACTGGTATTCGCCCATCGATTCGACGACCATCGCCATGTCCATGATGCCGATCGACGAGATGTCGAGGATCGACGCCTTGCCCGCAAACTCCGGGTTCAGCAGTTCGGACCAATTGGTGATCGGACGGCCGATCAGGTCGGGGCGGATGCCCAGAGTGTCGGCGTTGTAGATCGTGGGGATCAGGGTCATCCAGCCGGACTCTTCCTGAACAAAGTCGGTGCCGTCGACGCCGGTGGTAAAGCCCACGGTGTGCGGGGCGGTGCCCTGAGCAATCTCGCTGGTCGGTGTCAGCTTGCCCGAGCGGAAGGTGCCCGCGATCTTGTCGTAGTTCGCGATCCGGCTGGTATCCATCGCCTGAAGGTTGCCGGTGGGCCAGACCTTCTTGCAAATCCAGTATTCGATGTCCGCGATGTCAAAGCTGTTGGCCTGTGTGGCGACGCGCTGAGTGACCGAGTCGGAGTCGAGGGCGGTCATCTCAAGCGTGATACCCAGATCCTCGAACGCCTTTTCGGCGATTTCGTTGAATGCGGACACGCCCGTACCGGCCTGGCGCAGAACGATATTCGACTGCGCCCAAAGCATAGGGGCAGAGAGAGACGCCCCGGCGGCGGTGGCGCTTGCGGCGGCGCCCTTAAGAAGGGTGCGGCGGCTAAGTCCGTTCTTTTTAGTGTATTTGGTCATCAAATTCTCCTTGTTGGTGGCATCGTTGGCCGGTTCTTTGAGGGGGTGGGGAAGTCTCAGCGGGTCAACAGGTGCAGGTCCTGACTGTCCCAGCCGACGCGCACGGTGGCGCCGGGTTCGATTGGCGCGGCAAAAAAGCCGTCCTCGGGGATCATCGCGGTGATCGCCGTGTCGCCGGGACCGATCATGCCAAGTGCTACATGGGTGCCCAGAAATTCGACCGAGGTGACAGCGGCATCCAGCCCTTCGACAGGCTTTTCCACCAGCCGAAGACGGTCGGACCGCAGGGCATAGTGTTTGCCCTCAAGCGAGATGACGTTGTGGCCGCCCAGAAAGCGGGCGACAAATTCGGTCTGGGGGGCGTTGAACACCTCACGCGCAGTTCCGGCCTGCTCGATCACCGCGTTGTTCATGACGACGACCTCGTCGGCGAGCGCCAGAGCCTCGTCCTGACCATGGGTGACGTGGACAAAGGTGATGCCCAATTCGCGCTGCAGCTTCTTCAACTCGCCCCGCATCCGGATGCGCAGGAACGGGTCAAGGGCGGAAAGCGGCTCATCCAGCAGCAGGACCTGGGGGTTCGTGATTAGCGCCCGGGCAAGCGCTGCCCGCTGTTGTTGACCGCCCGAAAGCTGTGCGGGCAGGCGCAGGGCCAGTTCGTCCATGCCGACCAGCTCAAGCAACTCGTGTGCCTTGCCGTGCCGGGTCTTCTTGTCGACGCCTTGCATTTTCAGGCTGAAGGCGACGTTGTCGAGGATCGTCATATGCGGGAACAGCGCATAGGACTGAAACATCATCGCCGTGCCCCGCTTGGCCGGGGGCAGGCCGGAAATATCGCGTCCGTTCAGGAGGATAGCCCCATCGCTGACGCTTTCATGCCCCGCGATCATCCGCAGGGTCGATGATTTGCCGCAGCCCGACGGCCCCAGAAGGCAGACGTAGGCGCCGGGCGTAAACACATGGGACACGTTGTCCACGGCCACGGCAGAGCCGTAGCGTTTGGTCACGTGAACAAGTTCCAGATCATTTTGGGACCGCACCAGCCGCCCTCCCGCTAATTGTTGAGTGACGATAATTTGGAAGTGTCAGCGATGCGAGTCAGAACAGGTCAAAACCACCCGCAGACTCGGCTTTGCCGCATTTGAAGCCAGTGCTAATGTGACATTGCCTGTTTTTTGGACACAGAATACAGAATGTGATGTCCGGCGATGTGCAGCCGAGGGGCTAATAGGCCAACTCGAATAGCGCGCCGGCAAGCACCTGGATGCCTGCCACGATGTCGTCGATGGTCGAAAATTCCTCGGGTGTGTGGCTGCGCCCGTCTTCGCTACGCACGAAAACCATGGCGACGGGGCAGATGCGTGCGATCTGCTGGGCGTCGTGCCCTGCGCCGCTTGCCATATGCAATGCAGGGATGCCCTGACGTTTCGCCGACGCCTCAAGGGCTGCAATCAGGGCGGGGTCGCTGGGGCTGCCGGGATGGTCGAACAGAACGAGGGTTTCCAGCCCAAGGCCGCGCCGTTCGGCGATCTCGGTCAGGGTCGCCGCGTGGGCGGCGTGCATCCGCGCCGCCTCGTCCTGTATCGGGTGTCGGGCGTCGACAGTAAAGGTGACGGACCGGGGGATGATGGCAGGCGCATTGGGCGACACATGGCATCGTCCGATGGTCGTCACCGCGGGGCGGCCCATCCGGTGCGCATGGTCGATCAGGCGCGACGCCACTTCGGCAAAGCCCGCCATTGGGTCGCGCCGCAGATCCATCGGAAAGGCCCCGGCGTGGTTCTGTTCGCCGGTCAGGGTGACCTCGGTATGCCGGATCGCGGTGATACCGGTGACCACAGCCACGGGAATATCGGCGTGCTCCAACACCGGCCCCTGTTCGATGTGCAGTTCAACAAATGCGGCGATATCGTCGCGTTTCGCCTCGTCCAGCCGGGCCGGATCAAGGCCAACCGCCTGCATGGCCTGACCTATGGTGCCGCCATTCGCCTCCTTTACCGTGTCGGGATCCGTTGGGCTGACCCGCCCAACAAGCGCGCGAGAGCCCCAGAAGCCGGCGGTCGGAAAACGGCTACCCTCCTCTTCGCAAAGCGACACCATTTCGAGGGGGCGTTTAGGCGGGCCAAAGGTTTTCACCAGCGTCTTGATCGCAACAAGCGCCGCGATAACCCCGAGCGCACCATCATAGCGCCCACCCGGACATTGGCTGTCGATGTGAGAGCCGGAAACGATGGCCTTGCCCCCGTCGCTCCCCTCGATCCTGCCCCAAAGGTTGCCGGCTGCATCCATCCGGGTGGTCAGTCCGGCGGCGGTGGCCCAGTCCTCTACCATCGCATTGGCGGCGACCCAGTCGTCGGAAAAGGCAGTCCGCCAGACTCCGGTTTCGGAATGCGCCCCGATGGCGCCAAGCGTCATGATCATGGTTTCAACTTCGACCGCATCGATGGCGGGTATGGGGTTGGTCATGGCGCGCACTCCTTCAGGGACAAACCGACGATGCCGCCAATCTGTGCACCCGCCCAGAGCGGATGGCGTCTTTTGGACCGAGTCGGCGGTCTGTAAATGTGAACTGCCCTGTTCGGGTCTTTGGGCCCTGTCGGGTGCTGAAACTCTAGGCGGAGTCGAAAGGGTCCGGGTCTGCTGGCCTCAAATAATGGTGCACTGTGCATCCAGAGTGCTATCGGTTGAGGGCATTGGAGAGGATTTATCATGAAAGCGATTGGTGTGGATGTGGGCGGGACCTTCACGGATCTCATCTATTGCGATCTCGCGACGGGTGCCCTTGGCATTCATAAGGTATCGACTACGCCCGATGATCCGTCGCGTGGCGTGATGGAGGGGATTGCCGCCCTTTGCGCGATGAACGGGGTGGCGCCGGGCGAGATCGAGCATGTGTTCCACGGCACCACCACGGCCACCAATGCGGTGCTAGAGGGCAAAGGCGCCCGCACCGGCATGATCACCAACGAAGGCTTTCGCGACATCCTGCACATCGGGCGGCACCAGCGGGTCGAACACTATTCGATCATGCAAGAGCTGCCCTGGCAAAACCGCCCCCTGATCCAGCGCCGCTATCGCAAGACGGTCGGCGGCCGCCTGATCCCGCCCACAGGGGCCGAGCTTGTCCCGTTGGACGAAGAGGGCGTGGCGCAGGCCGCAGAAGAGTTGAAGGCCGCCGGGGTCGAATCCGTGGCGATCTGTTTCCTGTTTTCCTACCTCAACCCGGCACACGAGCTTCGGGCCAAAGAGATCGTCGAGACGGTGATGCCCGACGCCTTTGTCACGACCTCATCCTTCATCTCTCCTCAGTTCCGCGAGTTTGAGCGGTTCACGACAGCGGCCCTCGCCGCCTTTGTCGGCCCCAAGGTTGATCGCTACATCGCGGGCCTTGGACAGGCGTTGCAGGACATCGGCGTCAAGGGCGACCTGCGCGTGATGGCGTCGAACGGCGGGGTGGCGACCCCCCGGATGGTGACGGAAAAGCCCGCCTTGACCCTTTTGTCGGGGCTGGCGGCAGGTGTTTTGGGCGGCGGCTGGATCGGGGCGCAATGCGACCGGTCCCGGCTGATCACCTTTGACATCGGCGGAACCTCTGCCGACATCGGCATCGTCGTTGACGGGGTGTTTGCAGAAACCGACGCCCGCTCGACCTCGATCGCGGGCTTTCCCTTGCTGATGCCGATGCTGGACATTCATACCATTGGCGCCGGTGGCGGCTCTATCGCCCATGTCGACCGGGGGGGCGCTTTCCGGGTCGGGCCGCAAAGTGCGGGCGCGGTTCCCGGACCCGCCGCTTACGGCCGGGGCGGGACAGAGCCTACGGTAACGGACGCCAACCTTGTGCTGGGCCGGTTAGACCCCGGTGATTTCCTTGGGGGCGACATGGGTCTTGATGTCGAAGCCTCTCGCGCTGTTATCGGGGAACTCGCCAAGACCCTCGGCCTTGGCCTTTTGGAAACCGCCGAAGGGGTCCTGACGATCCTGAACGCCAATATGGCCAACGCCATCCGGTCGCGCACCGTGCAAAAGGGGATCGACCCGCGCGGATTTGCCCTTGTCGCCATGGGCGGGGCAGGGCCGCTGCATGGGGCCGATGTGGCCGCCATGTTGCAGGTGCCCGAGGTGATCGTGCCGCCCTATCCGGGGATCACATCGGCCATGGGCCTATTGACGACCGATCTGAAATACGACGCGATCCGCACGCAATTTCAGGTCTCGGTCAGCCTCGACGTTGCCCGCGTGGCCGGCGACTGCGCCGAGATGGAGGCCGAGCTTGCCGCCCGTTTTGCCGATGACGGTGTGCCCGCTGCAGATGTCGAGTATCTGCGCAGCGGTGACCTGCGCTATGTGGGCCAGGGGTATGAGCTGAAGGTTCCCTTGCCCTCCGGCCTCATTGATGCGGCGGGGATGGCGCAGGTCTGGGAGGATTTTCACGCCGCCCACGCCGCCGAATATGGCCATGCCTTCCGCGAAAGCCCGATCGAGCTTGTCAACGTCCGCGTCACAGGCCGGGGGCCATTGCCCAAGCTGGCCGCCATGACAGCGCCGGCGGGCGGGTCGCTTGAGGCGGCTCTGGTCCGCCAGTCCGACTGTGTGTTCCGGGGGGCCGGCGGGTTGGAAACCCATAAGACGCCGGTCTATCGCCGGGATCAGCTGCCAGTCGATACCCCCTTCGACGGTCCCGCGATCCTTTTGCAAAAGGACAGCACGACCGTTGTCCCACCGCTGGCCCGTGCCGTCGTCCACCCTTCGGGCAGTATCATCATCACATTGGGAGCCGCCGCATGACCCGGATTGACCCGATCACCGCCACCGTCATCCAGGGCGGGCTTGAGAACATCGCCATCGAGATGGGGCACAAGCTGATGCGCATGTCCTACTCCTCGATCATTCGGGAATCCGAGGATTTCGGGGCCGCCCTGACCGATGCGACCGGTCGCCAGATGTGCGAATGCAAGATGTCGACCCCGCTCCAATCCGGCCCGATCCCGGGTTATGTGCGCAACGTTCTTGAGGTGCTCAAGGGGCGGGGCGACCCGATCCGCCCTGGCGATGTGATCATGCACAACGATCCCTATGGCGGGGCCAGCCACGGCCCCGATGTCGCCTTTTGTGTGCCGGTGTTTCACAAGGACGCCCTGATCGGATGGTCCGTAACCACCGCCCACCATCTGGATATCGGGGCCCTCAGCCCCGGCAGCTGTGGCATCGTGGACGCGGTCGATACCTATGCCGAGGGCCTGCAATTCAAGGCGATCAAGGTCTATGACCGTGGCGAAAAGAACGAGGCCGTCTGGCATATCCTGCGCGCGAACATCCGGGCGCAAGAGCTTGTGGTGGGGGATATGGAGGCGCAGATCGAGGCTGCTCGTATCGGTGCCGCCCGCTTTCTTTCGCTGGTCGAGGGCTATGGCATCGACGATGTCTATGCCGCCTTCGAAGACCTGATGGACTACTCCGAGCGGCTGATGCGCGACGCCATCCGTGACCTGCCTAACGGAGACTACACGGCGACAACCCATCTGGACGGCTATCTCGACGATCCCGATCCGACGCGCCACCATCTGCCGCTTGTTGTCACGCTTAAGGTGCGCGGTGACACTCTGACGGTCGATCTTACTGGCACCGCCCCGCAACTGCCGGACAAGCCGGTCAATATGCCCCTTGTGGGCACCGTCGATTGCGCGGTCTGGCTGACGATCCGGTCGATCCTTCTGGACAGCGCGGTCTATGGACCGATCCCCCAGAACTCGGGCCTGACCCGCCCGATCGAGATCGTTGCCCCGCGTGGCTGTATGGCCAACCCGATCTTTCCGGCCCCCGTCATTGCCCGCTTCTGCTCGGGCAACCAGTTGGCCGATACGGTGATGAAGGCGCTTGCACAGGCCGTGCCGCATCAGGTGTCGGCGGGCATCGGCAACCTGCGCGTCGTTGCCATTTCGGGCCTAAACGAGGGCAACCATTGGGTCCATATGGAAATCATGGAAGGCAGCTATGGCGGCCGCTACGGGATGGACGGGATGGACGCGGTCGATACGCTATACGCCAACACCCGCAACAACCCTGTCGAAGATATCGAAAGCCATATCCCCCTGCGCGTCGATAGATACGAACTGCGTGAAGACAGGGTTGCCCCCGGCGAATGGCGCGGCGGGATCGGGACGATCCGGGAGTTTACCTTCCTCGACGATGCGGGCTTTTCCCTCGAAGGGGATGGGCACGCGTTCAAGCCCTGGGGCTTTGAGGGCGGTGCAGAAGGACATGTCGCCTCATTGACCCTGCGCGGGATCAACGGGGATGAGAGGGCGCTGCCCTCCAAGGTGCCCTATTGCAAGGTCCGGGCGGGCGAGCGGTTGATTTCAACCGGACCCTGTGGCGGCGGCTATGGCATCGGGTTTGAACGCGATCCCGAGGCCGTCGCCTCGGACGTGGCGGACGAACTGATCCCGGCGGAAACGGCCTTGCGCGATTTTGGGGTGGTTCTGATCGACGGCAAGGTGGATCACGCGGCGACGGCGGCGGCCCGCGCATAGGCGGGGGCCATCACGCCTCTAGAAAGTCGCGCCAGCGGCGCACGACGTGGGTGTGTTCGTCCATAAAGGTGTTCCAAACCCGCGCCCTGCTCATCCTTTCGCGATGCGACCCGCCTTCGCGGCGATGGCCGGTGGGCACGCAAATGCGGCCTTCGGGATCGGGCAGGGGGCGGGCGGCGCGAATGCCGCCGTACCAATAGTCCCACTCATCCGGGTGCAGATGCCCCCTGATCCTGTCGGGAAAGGTCGCGTAATAGCCTTGCCGTGCGAAACAGGCCCCGGCCCAACCGTCCTGGCACCAGTTGAGAAAGTCATAAGCCGCATCCAGCGTTTCCCCGCCGGTCGCGGCCGAAATGCACAGGTCCGAATGCCAGCCCCGACACCCTTCGGCCGGGGTCGAGATGACGATGGGCACGCCCAGCCCCCGCAGCTTTGCCGCCGCTGGGGAAAAGATGGTCTGCAAGACCACGCCGCCCCGCTGGATCAGGCGGACGGCATCCTCGGCCTGCGACCAGACGCCTTTGAAATGGCCGATCTTCTTTTTGTGGATCAGGGTGTCGATGACTTCGTCGACCTCTTCGACGGACAGGTTTCCTATGTCCTCAAAGCTCAGACCGCGCGACGCTTCGACCGCCAATGCCCCTTCGATGATGCCCAGAACCGGGTCGCCGATCAGACCGACTTGGCCTGCCCAACGCGGGTCAAGCATCCAGCCCCAGGTCGCGGCCTCATTCGGGGCCAGCCCGTCGCGCAGGGCGGCCAGATAGCCAAAGCTGTCGACCCCGTGGACCAGTGGCAGCATGGACAACCGGTCTGACGGGGTGCGGGCCAAAGTGCCATCGGGCTGCACGAAAAGCTTGTCAAAGACGGTGTCGATGACCTTGCTGACCCCGGATTGGGACTGGGCCGCGGCCATGATCTCGGGCCCGGTCTTGAGGCGGGCAAGGTCGATGGCCTGAATGCAGCGGGCGGTCCAGATCAGATCGACCGTGTGCCATTGCAGGTAGACGTCAAAGCTTTCGGGGCGCGTCACGACCCGCTGCAACCCTTCGATCCCGTCGATCAGCTCGAATTCCACCGGAAAGTCGAGCTCTTCGGCTGCCTTTTGGCGAATGGGCAGGGGCAAAAGCTCGCTTCTGCCGATGACACGCAAGGGGCGCTGCATCCTAGACCAGCCTTGTGAGGTAGGGGGCAATGGACGGATCGCCGAAGACGGCCAGCACCTTGAGCCGGTCGCGGGTCCGGATATGGTCGGCATCCAGATGATGGCGCAGCGCCATCGCCGCCCCGGTGCCGTCGCGGATCGCCAGATGGTCCAGCACCAGCCGGTGTTCCAGCAGCATCGCGGTTTCGTCATGGCGGGCGATGTAGGTGGCGAAAAGCCGGTTCACGACAAAGGACAGCTGCGCATTGCGCACCACCTGCGCGAGCCGCAGGTTCCGCAAAGGGCTAAGGCAGGTGACATGAAGGTCGGTTTCCAGCCGGTCGAGCATATCCTCGGTCAAAGTCTGTTCGGCAGAGAGCGCGGAGGCGGCCCGCCCGCGCATCGCGGCCACCATGCCAAGGTCAAGGGCCGGGGCGGCCCGGTCCAATGCCGCAGGCTCTACGATTTGGCGGATGTCGTGCAGATCGTCGAGCATCCGCGCACTCAGCGGTCCGGCGATCCAATGCGAGGCCCTGTCCTTGGAGATTGTGCCGCGGTCGTGCAGCCGGGCGAGAACCTCGCGGGTGACGGTCCGGCTGACCTTGAAATGGTCGCAGATGCCCGATTCAGAGATCTGGTAGATGCCAAAGGGGATGGCGTTCATCATCTCCTGATCGACCTTCTGCACGATCATCTCCCAACTGGGGGGGACGAGGGCGGTGGTCTCATTGCCGGGCAGGTGCAGGTCCAGAAGGTGCAGGTTCGGACGGGTTGTATCGTGGACGACCGTTCGGCCCACCACATAGCCCCGCGCCCCGTCCCGGGTCACGACGCCTTCGTCCGACAATAACTCCAACGCACGTTTGACAGGCGACCGGCTGACGGACAGCCGGTCCGCTACCGCAGCCACATAAAGCCGGGTGCCTTGGGGCAAGGCACCTTCCCCGATGTTCAGGGCAAGCACGTCGCGCACGATCTCGTAATATGCCTTATGAACGTTCAAGCGGGTCTCATCTTGCTGGCACTTCGGGCAACTCTAACAGGACTTGGCCGGTGGTCCATGTGTTCTGCAGACAATTGGGCCAAAAGGGCTTTTCCCCGGTGCCGGAACCTGCCAAGCCGCTAGGTAAGGGATCGGTCTGATGTGACGACCGCACCGGCTACGCCAGTTCGAACGGGCGCTGGGCCATCTGGGCATCCAAAGTGGCACGCGGGTTTTGTGAACGACCGTCGCGGTGATCAACGGCCGCTTTCGGGGGCTGAGACTGGAGCGTGTCTTGCGCCTGAGCAACCGTTTGGCGGGCTGCCAAGCTTGCTACGCTCCGACTTTCAGGATCAACTTGCCCGCCGTCTTGCGCGATGCGAGGGCAGCGAACATGTCCTCGATCGTATCAAGGGTAAAGACACCTTCGATTGGGACTGCGATCGTCCCGTTCTGCACCCCTTCGATGACCGCTGCGACGCCCTTGGCCCAATCGTCGGAACCGTAGTCCATGTGGCCCAGGTGCATCCGGGTGAAGGTCAGGGACTTTTGCACCAGCCGTTCCCACAGGGTGTCGTAGGGCTTGCCCTCGGCCTCGCCATAGCTGACCACATGGCCCAGCTTTCGGATGCAGTCAAAGCTGCGATCAAGGATCGACGCACCGGTGGAATCGACAACCTTGTCCACGCCGCGCCCATCGGTAAAGGCGAGGGTGGCGCTTACGAAATCCTCTTCGGCCCGGTTAATGACAAGGTCGGCCCCATAGTCCAGGGCGCGGGCCTCTTTCCCGGTGGTGCCGACGGTGCCGATGACAGTTGCCCCGGCTGCCTTGGCCAATTGGGTCAGGAACAGGCCGACCCCGCCGCCGATGGCGTGGATCAGGATGGTGTCGCCTGGTTTCGTCTTGCTGACCGTATGAAGAAGGTTCCAGGCGGTAAGGGCCTGAACATAAAACGCGGCTGCCACGTCAAAGCCGATGTCCTTTGGCAGATGAATGATGCGTTCGACAGGCACCGCGCAAAGTTGGGCAAAAGCGCCCGCATCCTCGCTGAAGGCGGCGACGCGGTCGCCGGGGGCAACGCCCGTGACGCCGTCACCGACGGCGACGACAGTACCGGCCAATTCCAGCCCGGCAATCAGGGGATAGCCCTTGGGGTGCGGATAGATGCCGGTCCGCATCATCAGATCAGCATAGTTCAGCCCGGCATATTCGATAGCGACAAGCGCCTGCCCGGGGCCTGCAACAGGGTCAGGCATATCCCGGATCACGGTCGAACCGGGTTTGCCGTCTGGCGTCTCAATCACCACTGCGCGCATCTTGCTGGGTCTCCATCCGTGTTGTGCATTCGGGTCGGTCCGTCGGGTCGGTCAGTCGGGCCAGTCCCTGGGCGGCGTCCCCAAATATGACCAACGCCATCTTGGTATGGCGGGCCCGCTGTCACAAGCGGGGGCAAAGGGTCGATGTCCCCAAAGACCTTATCCCGAGGGGTACTCGACAATTTTTCGGTCAGTCTGACGCATTTTGCGGCGGTAGCCGGCAGGCTGCGCCGCTTTTGTTGGCGAAGAGGAAAATCCGGTTTGACCACTGCCTTTGGTTTCCGCGACTTGTTGACGGGTCTTGGTTGCCCATTGGGCCGCCCAACCGGTCACCCAGTCGTTTGTCGGTGGTTTGACCGAACGGATTTTGCGCCGCCAGGGCAAAGCGAATGATGGTATCACCTCAATCAAATCAGCACAGATTGAGGGGGTCCCCTCACGAGTGTTTCGGGGAATGATCGTTTCCCCTCATCGGGCGATGATGGAATCTTTTCAGGAAATGCCGCTTGGGCCCTCCAACCGATGGGCCTATCCTGTGACCGACCCGGCCGGGAAAGGCGTTTGACCATGACACCACCTCATACACAACAGGGTGATCCCCCGGAAACCGATGTGTCGGACGAGGCCGACCTGTGGTTCCTGCAGGGACCGATCGAAGAGGATGCTGTTCAAAGTAAGTCGGGGCAAAGTGTGCCGGGGAAAAGAGTGCCGGGGCCGTCTGTGACCGGGACAAGCGCTCCCAATCCGCCCGCAAGGGCTGACGAGGTTGAAACCCTCACCCCCTGGATCAGAGCCGAGGCGCAGAATGCCGCAAAGCTGGGCCAGGCGGCGGCCCTCTTGGGGGCACTGGACGACCGGTTGGGCCGGGTTCCTGACGGTTGGCGCCAACGCCTCGCCCTTTTGGAGGCGGTCGAGATCGGCTGGCTGGCGGGGGATCGGGTGGGGCTGGATCAACTGTCGTTGTGGCTATCCCTGCGCCTGACCCGGATGCAGGACGACGCCCAGGCGCTTGCGCGCACCGGATGGGCGGTGCGTCGGCTGACCGGGCAACTGCGCCCCGTCACCTACCTGATCCGCTTTCTTGGGCGATCAGAGGCGTCGGCGGAGGGGGATGATCGTCTGTCGGACCGGGTGGAAGGCTGGACCGCGATGATGTCGGCAGCGTCGGACCTTCATCCGATCAGCCGTGCAGCAGTTGGTTTTAACCTTTGGTCTCTTGCCGGGCTTGGCCACCAGGGTGACCGGCTGGAGGCGGCGGTGACAGCCGCCCGGTTTGCCGCGTCCGACAGCCGGGGCGGCGCGGTGTTTGCACCGATTGCCCTAGGCGGCGGCACGGGGCTGCGCGCCTATGGCCCGCCGTCGGCCCGAATGGCCCAGTGGTACGATGGTTTGTCCAATGCCGTTCGTGCCGCCATGCGCCACCTTGATGCGCTCGAGGCCTGGCAGAACGCCGCGACGTCGGCCATTGCGCCCCTGTCCGGACGAACCCCGGCGCGGCTGTTGCAGGTGGTGGCGGAATGGCCCGTCGTCTCGGCCCGGATGGCGGAAGAGGCGACAGGTGCCAGCCGCGCCGCCATTCAGCGCAACCTGACCTGGATGGAAGATAAGGGCCTTCTGCGCGAGGTGACGGGGCAGGGCCGTTTCCGCTATTGGGCGGCCCGTCTATCGCCCTGATGGGGCAGAACCCAAAGGGCGCCGGGCGGCAGGTTGACGTCTATCACTTCTCCAACCGCTACCCCTTCGGCGGCGTCCGGGGGGACGACCGCCTCAAGCGGGATGTCGTTGACCGATAGCTTCAGCCGGGTCTGTGTGCCCAGAAAGATGCGCGCCGTCACCGTCGCCGTCAGGCTGTTGACGGGGGCCGGGCCCAGCCGCACCGCCTCGGGTCGGACGGTCAGCAGGCCCGCGCCCCTTGCGGCACCCTGGGGCAGCTGGAGCGGCCCAAGGGCGGATTGGAAAAGGCCGTCCCCGGATCGCCCCGGCACAAAGTTCTGACCGCCAAAGAACCGGGCGACATCCACACTTGCCGGACGTTTATAAAACGCCTCGGCCACGTCGTATTGGCAGAGCTTCCCGTTCAGAATGAGGGCCACCCGGTCGGCCAGCACGACGGCCTCTTCCTGATCATGGGTCACGAAAAGGGTGGTGATCCCCATCTCCTGCTGCAAGCCCCGGATCAGATCGCGCATCTCCAGCCGCAGATGGGCATCAAGGTTCGACAAAGGCTCGTCCAGCAACAAGACCTTTGGGCGCAGCACAAGCGCCCGCGCAAGGGCAACCCGCTGTTGCTGGCCCCCGGACAGTTCGGAGGGCATGCGCGGCCCAAGGTCAGGCAGGCGGACCCTGCCAAGTATCTCGGCCACCCTGTCGCGGACCTCTGCCTTGGGCCGCCGGCGCATCCGCAGGCCAAAGCCCACGTTGTCCGCCACGCTGAGATGCGGAAACAGCAGGTGGTTCTGAAACACCATGACCGCCCCCCGCGCCTCGGGCGGATCATTCAGGACGGACCGTCCGTCAAAGGTCACATCGCCCGCGCTGGGCGACAAAAGCCCGGCGATCATCTTCATCGCCGTCGTCTTGCCACAGCCTGAGGGGCCCAGAAGGGCCGTCAACGACCCCGACGGAATGTCGAGGGTCAGGGCATCCAGCGCCGCCCCTGCCTCGCCGGGATAGGTCTTGGTCAGGCTGGTCAGGCGCACCTCGGTCATAACCGTCCAAGCCCCCCAATAGCCACGTTGCGTCCGGTCAGGTGCCGGGCGGTCAGGATCAGCACCAGAACGCCGGGCAGGATATAGATCATCCCGATGGCGCCTGCGATGTCATTGCGCCCGGAGGCCGCAAAGTTGAACAGCAAAAGCGGCAGGGTGATCACCCGCCCCCCTCCGATCAAGAGGGTGAGGATGTATTGGCTCCACGATACAAGAAAGGCGAAAAGCCCCCCGACGATGATGCCGGGCAGGATGGCGGGCAGGGTGACATGGCGGAACGTCTGCCAGGGGCTGGCCCCAAGGCTGCGGGCCTGATCCTCGAACGCGGTATCGTAGTTGGCAAAGATGCCTGCCATCACCAGCGTCATATAGGGCAGGGTGGGGATCAGATGCACAAGGATCACCCCGGTCGTCGTGTTGGTCAGGCCAAGCCCGATGAACACCCCGTGCAGCCCAAGGGCCACGGCGATCCCCGGCACGATGATGGGGGCCAGGATCATCATCTCGACCAGCCCCTTGCCGCGAAAGTTTGAAAGCCCCAGTGCCCGCCCTGCCGGAACCCCGATCAGGATCGACAGGCCGGTCGCGCAGAGGGCGATCCAGATCGTCAACGTCAGGCTGTCCAGCACCCCCGAGGTATCGGACAGGGCATAGTTCCAGGCCTGCATGGTCCAGCTTTGGGGCAGGATATCGGGAAAGCGCCAGCCCCGGGCAAAGGACCATATCGCCAGCGGGATAAGCGGCAGGACAAGCCATAGGATCAGGGCCAGCCCCGCAAGGCCGCGCAGGGTGCGCAGGAGGGCCGGGTCGCGGTCCATCTAGCGTCCCCCCCTGCGTCGCGCTGCGCGGGTGTAGATCAGGATCATCGCGGCCGACATCAGGGCGATGACCATCGCCATCGCCATCGCCTCGGGTCGGGAGGCAAGATCGACATCGGTATAGCTGCGATAGGCCAGGACCGGCAGGGCGGCGGGGTAGGAGGCGCCAAGAAGGGCGGGGATCTCGTATGCGCCAAAGGTAAAGGCAAACACGATAACCGAGGCGGACAGGACGCCGGGCCAGATCTGGGGCAAAAGGACATGACGGATGGCCTGCCACCGCGTCGCCCCAAGGCTGCGGGCGACAGCCTCATAGTCCTGACCGATGGCCTGCATGTTGGCCAGCACGATCACCCCGATAAAGGGGACCTCTTTCCAGACGTATTGCAGGATGATCCCGATGGCATTGGGATCGTAGACAAGGGCCGGAAACTCCGCCGGGCGATCAATCAGCGCCGCGGCATGGGCCAGCCGGGCAAAGCTGCCCGATTGGGAAAACAGGTAAAGGATGCCGATGGCCCCCACCAGATGCGGGACGGTCAGGTTCAATTGAAATAGGAACGTGGCCAGCCGACGGCCCGCAAAACTGCGCCGCAGCAACAGGGCAGCACTCACCGCCAGCACCGCCGACAGGATCGTCGAGGTCAGCGAAATATGCAGTGTCAGCCCGAACGACCGCAGAAAGTCGGGGTCCGACAGGACAGCGCGATAGGCATCAAGGTTCGGCTGCGTCAGCCCGATGACCGGCATGTAATTGACCGACCGTATCAGCCCCATGACCAGCCCGCCAAAGAACAGAAGGCCGATCACGGTCAGGGCAGGTGCCAGACGCAGCAAGGTCTTGAGGTGTTCAGACATGGCCCCTCTGAGGTGACCCCGGCCACTGTTGGCCCCTAGCGTCCGACGTTCTCGATCCATCCCTGTTCGATGGCGGAAATCCAGCCCGCCTGCAACTCTGGTAAGGCGTTTTGCGCCAGTTCGGTAGGGTCCACGACCGAGGGGTGCCGTTCGATCCCGGCGAAAGCGGTCTGAATTTCGGCCGAGGTACGGTCGACTTCGATCCCTGGAACGGTGCCCCAAACCTCGGGCAGGGCCTTTTCAAGCTGCGCTTCAGCCGAGAGGAGCACATTTTGTAGCACGAGGGCCGCGGCCTTGTTGGGCGAGTTGAAGGGGATGATGGTGTAGTTGGTGTTGCCGATGGTCCCGTCGGTCAGGCCATAGGACATGACCGTTTCGGGATACTGGCCCGACTGCACGCCCAGCCCGAACTGAGAGGGGTCGTAGTCAAAGGTAAACGCCACCTCCTGATTGGCGAACAGGCCGTTCAGCTGGGTGATGGAGGTCGGGTATGTCGCCCCCTCGCGCCAGAGAAAGGGCTCGATCTCGTTCAGGATGTCCCAGGTCGCGGCGGCAGCGGCGTCGTAGCGGGCTTGATCAAAGTCTCCCAAGAGCCCCTCAACGCCGCCGGCGGCATGGTAAAAGACGTGGCGCACGAAGACCGCCCCGTTGAAATCGGGCGGGGCGGGGTAGGTGAACTGGCCGGGGTTCGCCCTGATCCAGTCCAGAAGCTCGGGGATCGAACGGGGCGGGCTGTCTGTGCGAGCGGTGTCATAGGCAAAGGCGAACTGGGCGCGGTTCCACGGCACTTCGCAGCCGTCCACGGGCACGCCAAAGTCATTGGCGATGGCCGGATTGGACCAGTCGATCAGCACGTTGTTCGGCAGGGTCTCGGTGTAGCCGCACCAAGCGAGGCCCGCCTGCTTCATCGTGCGGAAATTTTCGCCGTTTATCCAGATCATGTCCACGGCGCCGGCGTCCGTCACGCCGGCTTCCTTTTCGCCCAAGACGATGTTGATCGCTTCGGTCGTGTCGGTCAGGCCGATCCGGTTCAGGGTGATGCCATAGTCATCCATCAGCACGCCGCCGACATAGTCGCTGACATAGCGGTTGATGGTGTCGGAGCCGCCCCACATGAACCAGTTGACCTCACCGCCGCGGGCCATCTCGACGATGGTGTCCCAGTCCTGCCCGATCAGGGCCGATCCATCGCTGGTGTCCGCGTGGACCAAAGCAGGGCTGCTCAGGCTGAGGGTCAGAAGGGCGATAGCCGTTGGCCGCATGGTCATGTCTCCGAAAATACTGTCGGTGCCGGGTGCTCATGCACCACGTTTCTGACCGGCTACAGGGTCAGCCGGTCCTTGTGCAACGGTTTTCCAACGCTGCACGCGGCAATGTGACAGATGTTTCGGCGCGGTCAGGTGAGGCTTGTGATGGCCTGAAGGATGATCCCGTTGGTGTTGATGTCGGCATAGTTCTCGGTCGGGCGGCCCGACTGGGAATAGATCCCCGAAACAAAGCCATAAGGGGTGCGCCCGATGGTGCGTGTCAGGTCGCGCAGCAGGAAGGAATGCGGATGCGGACGCAGGATGGCCCAAAGGTAGGCCGCCTTGGGGCTGCCGGCCCGGGTTCGCTGGACAAAGTCCTCGGTCGTGTAGGCCGCATCGGTATTGGTGGTCTGCACCGTCCAGGGATCCCCTTCGGCGGCAAGGCGGAACCCCTGGTAGGTGAACCATGGCGACCGGTCGATGGGCGACTCCGACGGGAACAGCAGGCGGCCCGACCGCTCAAACTCTTCGATCTGGGCGGCCAGGAGGACGTCCGCGAGGTAGGCGGCCTGTGGTCTTTCGCCAAAGTCGATCAACTCTAGCAGAGCAGGCTCGGCCGCGACGGGACCGAATTGGGCGTGCGTGGCCAAGAGGGCCATCCGGTCGTCCGACGTGCTCAGATCCCTGATCTCATCATAGGGCGAGGCGACATCGAACCCCCAGGCCCGCAAGGCAAGGGCGGCATGATCCATATAGGTCGATCCATAGTCCGATACCCATTCCCCCGACTTGCGCGAATGCAAGCGCCCGTCGATCAGGATCTGTTCGATGTCGAGACTGTCGACCAATTCGGCAGCAAGTCCTTCGGGATCGCGGTACAGCCTCAGGTCATGCAGCCCGGACAGCAGGCGGCAGGTGTCGATACCGTTGAAATTCGATGTGCCCCGTGTCGATCCATAGCGGATTTCTTCGGGGGGCAGGTTGTTGCGGGATTGGGCGGCCTGCCCGATGCTGCCAAGAAGCTTTGCAATCCGGGCGTCAAAGTCATCGGTTTCGATCAGGCCCAGCTTGCAGGCGCCGATCAGCCCTTTGATGTGGCTGCCCACGTCCCACATGGTGACATATTCGGCCGGGTTCTGGCGGGACACTGCAAAGGCGGTGGTCGAGGAACACAGACCCGTGCTGCGGTCCGTGGCCCTTTCGATGTAGCTCCAGGCAGCCTGTGCATCCTCGCGCCAGTCGTCGGGCAGACGGTCCTTGCGGCGCACTGATGCGGGCACGTTGCTGGCCAGGAAGGTTTCGGTCCGCAGGTAATCGGCCAGAAGCGTATCGTCGGGCAGCATGGTCCGTGCCAGTTCGTCCAGCGGCATGATCCGGGTGATCTGGTCCTTTGACAGCTGGGTCAAAGCGCCAAGGATCGCCCTGCGCTGCCCCAATCGGGCAGCACCTGATGCCGAGATAGCAAGGACGCAATCATCCACCAGCCCGACCGAGGCCTGGATTTCGGCGGCCGAAATGGCGCGGTCCAGATGGGCCGCTACGGGCAGGTGCATGTCCCCCCGGTCAGACAGGCCCCGGAAGGCCACGTTGCCGTAGTCCAAGACGACGGGCAGACCCGGCTCGCGCCGCGCTGGGGAGTGCCAATAGGCGTGTCGGCCATTCCGCTCGGGCCGCCAGTTGATCTTTGTCAACGGTTCCCTTGAGGGGGCAGCCGGGGCCTTCAACCCGACCCAATAGGCCTGACGGCGGACGCCCTGACCAAACCCGGCCAGCGGTTGCCCCCTGCTGAAGGGGATGCCCGCCTCATCCAGAATCGTTGCCATTTCCTCAATCGCCTCTGCGCCGTCACTGTCTTCGGGATCGGCGTCGAACAGATGCAGGGCCAGTTTGCGGTCAAAGTTCGGATCAATCCGCATGGAAAGGTCCGAAATCTGGAACATGACAAGTCGGTCTTGCCGCTCATATCCTCCGGCGATGTTGCCAAAGCGGGCAAGATCGGCGCGCAGCTGGTGTTCGGGCTGGGCCGAGAAGGTGTTTGCCGACAACAGGACTACCGTCTGAAGCTGCCCATCCGGATTCTGCGGCAACCCTCGCAGACCGGCCCCAAAGGTTGACCGAATGCCGCCCATCAGATCAAGGACCCCGTTCGGTGCTTGCCGGGCGACGATCGGGGCATTGGTCGGTGACAGGGCAAGGACGGTGCGGATGCCGCTGCCACGGATCGAACCGGGAGCGATCGGGTCTTCGACGGCTTCTGTCGCTATGGTTCCGATTTGACGGTCCGACCAGGTCATCATGGTGACAAGGTTCAGGGCCCGGATCAACTCGGCGCGGGCCTCGCTGCTGGCGCGGGCCTGGGCGAAGGGGCGCATGTCGTGCAGGCCCTCGACCTTGGGCATCAGTTCGACAAGGCCGGGATGCCGTGTCGCCGCATCGCGCAGCAGGGCCGAAACCGGGTGGCGCGGCGACAGGGACTGGCCCCGCGCACGGATCGTCACCACGCACGAGAAAGGCACAGCCCGCTGGATCAACCCGTCCAGCACCAGTGCCAGCCTGTTCGGGTTGGTCGCGGGTCCGATGTCCGTCAGGGCGATGATCACCCGCAGCGTTGCCTCTCCGGCCCGGGCGGCGGTGCCCAGGAGCGGCAGGGATGAGGCGCTCAGCAAGAGCGATGCCAGGAAACGGCGGCGGTTCATCAGGTTAGGTCTCCGCCGATGAGGCAGCAAGGCCAAAACGCTTGAGCTTGTTCCAGCCTGCCAGCTTGCCGCTCAGGGCGGACCACAGGGCGCGGTAGACCGAGATGTACAGCAATTGCCGGAAGTACAGGTTCAGGAAGGGCACCACCAACAACAGCTTGAAGCTTTCTCGCCGGTCAAACCGGAAAGCCGCCAGACCGACGAACAGATCCAGAAGCGGGATCGCGATCAGCGCAAAGACGGCATACTTCGGGATTTGCGGCAGATAGGCCCAATCCCCCGAGATATAGGCAGCCCCCGCCTGAATGGCCAACAAGAGAAACATCAGGTCGACGAGCGGCGCAATGAGGGGTGCGATGTAGCCAAAGAAGCCCAGATCAAACAGGGAGAACAGCCGCAACCGCGCCGTTTCACCAAAGGCGCCTTTGTGCTTCCACAGGACCTGAAGGTTGCCAAGCGACCAGCGCAACCGCTGCTTGAGGAAGGCGCCGGCATGGGCGGGCACTTCGGTATAGGCCAGTGCATCCTCGGCATAAGCCATCTTGTAGCCGCCGCGCAGCATCCAGATGGTCAGGTCCGCATCCTCGGTCAGGGTCTCGTTTGAATAAAGGCCGACATCCCGCACCGCCTCGGCCCGCCAGGCGCCCAGGGCGCCGGGGATCACGATGATGCCGTTGATCCGTTCAAGCGCCCTGCGCCCGATGTTCTGTGACACAAAGTATTCAAACGCCTGTAACCGGGTCAGCAGGCCCTTCTTGTTGCCGACTAGGACAGTACCCGCCACCGCGCCAACCGAGGGGTCGGAGAAAGGTTGGACCAGGTGCCGGATCGCGCCGGGGTCGATATTGGTGTCGGCATCGACGCACACTGCAATCTCGGTATCAAGAACCTCATAGGCGTAGTTCAGGGCCCGCCATTTGCCCTGATTGGGCTGGGTCAGGATGGTGACGCTTTCGTGGTCACCGTAGGCTTCCTGAACCAGCCTGAGCGTTCTGTCGGTCGATCCGTCGTCAACCACCATGACCTTGAGGTTCGGGTAGTCCACGGACAGAGCGTTGCGCACGCTTTTGAGGATCACGACCTCTTCGTTGTAGGCAGGGATCACGATCGTCACAGAGGGCAGGGACGATTGGAAGCCGCCTTTGTGGGGTTCGCGCAGTTGCGCCAGGATCAGGAACAGGATGGAGCGGGACAGCCCAGCCAGCAGGATCATCCAGAAGGCACCCACGATCAGCCTGTCCACGGCCCCCAGCGCACCGAAGGAGAGGAAGTTGAAACCGCTTGCGGTCCAGTCAGCGTCCGGCATCACCTCGGCGTCTGTCATCCCCAGCAAGGTGGCAAGGGACACGATCTCATAGCCATTGGCCCGGAGGGTCTGGATCAGCAGGGGTACCGCCTCTGCCGTATAGACGCCTTCGCTTCGGCCGTCGTGCATCACGATGACGCTGCCGTCACCGCCTGCGAGGCGATCCATGGTGAAATCGACAATAAAGGGCGGTCGAAGTCCCGCCCAATCGGGTGGGACGATATCGGACCCGGCGACAAGGTAGCCTTCTTCCTCCAGAAGGGCAAAGCTGGCCGCCTCGTTCCCGGTCAATGGACCCGGCCCGCGAACATAGGGCGGACGGAACAGGGTGACCTCTTTCCCGGTGATCCCCTGTACCAGGCTTTGAAGGGCGTTCATCTCAGACCGGGCACGGACGTCGGAGATTTCATTGATCCGGGGGTGAAAGAAAGTATGCGAGCCGATGGTATGGCCCTCGGCCACCATGCGGCGCAACAGATCAGGGGACCGCATGGCAGCACGGCCCACGACAAAGAACGTCGCGGACACGCCTTCGTTCTTGAGGGCATCGAGAATGGCGGAGGTCGCTTCTTCGTTCGGGCCATCGTCAAAAGTCAGCGCAACCTGTCCCGGTTCGGCTTCGCCATAGCGTTCCATCGCGAAAGGGCGGGGGGGGAGGCTGAACCGTTGTTCGGTGATCCGGTCTGCCCGGGCGTCGCGGGTGATCGCCCTGACACCCGGTTCGGCAGCCGAGACAAGCCGGTAGAACGACCCTGCGCCCGAGTATTCGACATAGTCGGGCAGCACGACGTCGCGCAAATCTCCCGCAAGGTCGCCGGTCGGTGCCTCGAACTGCCCGATCACGCGCCAGAGGCCCGGATCCTCTTCGCCAAGGGCGCTGATCGCCACGCTGGACAGCCCCTGTTCCTTGAGAAAGGCCAGACTGTTGTAGGCAGAAGCCGCGTCTAGCATCCAGATCTGATGGCGATGCCCCATCGTATCGACAAAGCTGGCGTAGCTGTTCAGGATGGGTGCCGACAGTTCGAACACCGCCTCGGTATCGGCGATCCGCGTCATGGCGGTGGCAAAGCTCAGCCGTTCGGGGAGCGGTCGCCCAGACTCCCAGTCATACGCAAAATTACCAATCGAAATGACCAGCTTTTCCGCCCCGATATCGCGGGTCAATTCGGCCACGGTCGTCTCGAACCAGTCCGCTGCGGCAAGGGGCCCCGGGACAGAGCCGCGCCAGGGGGTGTCGAAGACACTGACGATGACCCGGTCCGTCGCCTCGATCACGCCGTCAACCTTGAGAAGGGGGTCGTCAAACGCCGTGACAAGGCAACTGGCGGCCTGGTAGGGGCGCAGAGCCGCCGACAATTCGATCATGAAGGCCGTGACAGAAGGCGTGGACGACGCCGGTAAGATGCCAAGTTGCAGGCAAAGGCCCACCGCGTCAGAGGCCCGCAAGGCCCGGGTCAGGTCACCCACAAGGCGGCTGCGAAACTCAGGCTCGGCCAGGCTTGCGGCGAACACCTCGAGATCGGCGTCATAGGCCAGCGTGACCAACGGCAGGAACATGGGGGCTGACCGCGTGTCCTGACGGATCTGGGCGACGGTGTTTTCCAACTCGGCGTCGCGTTCGGTGGCAAAAACGCCAAAGTCGTCCTTTCGGATCTCGAACCAGTCCGGGACGAGGACGTCGATATCTGCGCAATTGCGCTGAAGGGACAAGAAGGACTCGATCGGTTCATTGGGCAGAAAGGCCATCACCTGAAAACCGGGCGTGCCGGGCAAGGCGGCCATCGCGGCGCCCAGAGGCTCTTCCGACGGCCCACAACCGCCCGTTGGGGCCGCTGTCGCACTTGCCGCGATGAGCTGGGCCTCTGGGTTCAAAACCTGTTCAAAATTGCGCTGGACCTGATTGGCCGACAGCGGCGACGACGAGGCGGCGGAGACCGTCGAGCGGTTCGCCGTTCCGACGGTGTTTGTCGGGGCGGACAGGATGGAATAGCTGAAGAAGCCCACCCATATCAGCCCCAGAACGAGGACCGTCAAAAGGGCGTTGCGCACGGTATGGCTTCGCCGACCGCCGGGGTCCGAAAATACCGGTTTTTGCTCGTTCGTTTTCGAGGAAAGGCTTTGATCCCGGCTGATCACGGCGCCGAGATCCCGGAGGCAGACGTCCCGATCCTACCCGCCAAACCGGCCGGACCTGCGCTGGGCATCAAGGCGCATAGGAACATCACGATTAAATCCTTCGAGTACACAACCCTTCGTCCGGCGCGGGTCGCAAGCCGTGGCAGACATGAACGAACGCGCAACTGATGCACCAGAAATGTGGCAATGTTTGGAGCATACTGTGACCCCGTGATGCCGCGACGCGACGGGCCTGCCGCAGAGGGAGAGGTGCTGCTTTCCAAAGGTTTTCCGCTGAACAAGGACGTCTTGAGGGCCGTATTTTCCCAATCCACCTGGGCAGGAGTCAACTCACCACATGTCCAGATTGATGTCGATTATGGAAACAGTTGCCAAGAAATGCCGCATTTTATTTACACTTTGAAAACAATGGAGTGGTTCAGGAAATTGGGAATAAATTTCCCAAAATCCTCCCTAAACTAGCGAAAAGATGCGGGAAATTGGCTGAATTTCTATACCGTTCAGTAGGTGTTCCATCCCTGATGATCACATAGACCCTCGCCGATCTGCACTTTTCAT